>JAFUJG010000075.1 GCA_017468215.1 Clostridia bacterium
AAACGTGCTGAAGTTCCTTTTGGAGGACAATTGTTCCGTAGTTGTCCGTCCTTCTGGTACTGAGCCTAAGCTGAAGCTTTATATTTCCGTAAGTGCGGAAAATGAGGAAAAAGCCAAGAAACTTGAAAAAGAAATCAATGATGCATTGAATGGATTTTTTGCATAATCCTTTATATACAGGAGTGAATTACTATGAAAATTATTGTTACCGGCGGTGCCGGATTTATTGGATCTAATTTTGTGTTCCATATGCTTAATAAGTATCCGGATTACAGGATTATCTGCCTTGATAAGCTTACTTATGCTGGCAATCTTTCTACCTTAGAGCCTGTTATAGATAACCCTAATTTCAGATTCGTAAAGGCAGATATCTGCGACAGAGACGCTGTCTACAAGCTTTTTGAAGAAGAAGGCCCCGATATGGTTGTAAACTTTGCTGCAGAAAGCCATGTTGACCGCTCTATTGAAGACCCGGGTATTTTCCTCGAAACAAATATCAAGGGTACAGCTGTCCTTATGGACGCATGTCGTAAATACGGTATTAAGAGATACCACCAGGTTTCTACAGACGAGGTTTATGGTGATTTGCCTCTCGACAGACCTGATATGTTCTTTACAGAGCAGACACCCCTTCACACAAGTTCACCCTACTCAAGTTCAAAGGCGGGTGCTGACTTGCTTGTACTGGCGTATCACAGAACATACGGTCTTCCTGTGACAATTTCACGTTGCTCGAATAACTACGGCCCCTATCATTTCCCCGAAAAGCTTATTCCTTTAATGATTGCGAATGCCCTTAATGATAAGCCCCTTCCTGTATACGGCGAAGGCTTAAATGTACGTGACTGGCTTTATGTTGAAGACCACTGCAAGGCAATTGACCTTATTATCCACAAAGGTAAGGTGGGCGAGGTTTACAATGTAGGCGGTCACAATGAAATGAAGAATATTGACATTGTTAAAATCATTTGCAAGGCTCTTGGAAAGAGTGAAAGCCTTATTACTTTTGTAACTGACAGAAAGGGTCATGACATGCGTTATGCTATTGACCCCACAAAGATTCATACAGAGCTTGGATGGCTTCCCGAAACAAAATTTGAGGATGGTATCCAAAAGACAATACAATGGTATCTTGATAACAAAAAGTGGTGGGAGACAATTATCTCCGGCGAATACCAGAACTACTACGATAAAATGTATAAAAACAGATAAATTTTAAAGGTGCAATCATGAGTTTTGATTTAAGTTTTTATAAAAGTAAAAAAGTATTTTTAACAGGGCATACAGGATTTAAAGGAGCATGGCTTTGCAAAATGCTTGTAAACGCAGGTGCAATTGTTACAGGCTATTCTCTTGAGCCGCCTACTGAGCCTTCTCTTTTTAACATTGCAGCAATTGAGAATGATGTTAAAAGTATAATAGGAGATATCCGTGATTACGAAAGCCTTAAAAAAGCTTTTGACGAAGCTCAACCTGAAATTGTATTTCATCTTGCAGCGCAGCCAATCGTTCGTGACAGCTATAAGGACCCGAAGTATACCTATGAAACAAACGTGATGGGAACGGTTAATATTCTCGAATGTGTAAGAAATTCTGACTGCGTTAAATCCTTCCTTAACGTAACTACTGACAAGGTTTATAAAAACAAAGAATGGGAATGGGGATACCGTGAATGTGAAGAACTTGACGGCTATGACCCGTATTCCAATTCAAAATCATGTTCTGAGTTGGTAACCCACAGCTATAAGCAGAGCTTTTTAAGCGAAAAAAACATTCCTGTTTCAACAGCGAGAGCAGGTAACGTAATCGGTGGAGGAGACTTTGCAAACGACCGAATTATTCCCGATTGCGTCAGAGCAGCGATAGCTAAAGAGGATATAATTGTTCGTAATCCTCATTCCACACGACCTTTTCAGCATGTTTTAGAGCCATTGTACGCTTATCTTATGATTGCTGCCGTACAGTACGAAGATATTAAGTACGAAGGCTATTATAACGTTGGTCCTGACGAGGTTGATTGCTTTAAAACCGGCGCTCTGGTTGACCTGTTTGTTGCTGTATGGGGAGAAGGTCTCAAGTGGATAAATAAATACGACGGTGGCCCTCATGAAGCAAATTTCTTAAAGCTTGACTGTTCAAAACTTAAACAGACCTTTGGCTGGTCACCAAGATGGAATTTGGAAGTTGCTATTGAAAAAACAGTTGAGTGGTCTAAGTGCTATATAGCAGGTGGCGATATCCGTGCATGCATGGATAGACAGATTAATGAGTTTTTAGGAGAATAATATGAAAAACTGGAAGAACGAATCAATGCAAGGCTTGAGGTAGAATATATCTCATGGGATGAACAGGGTACAAAATATCCTATGTTGTTTGCATCAGGAGTTGAGTTTGATTTGATATTTACAGCCTCTGGTTGGGCATATTATGAAAATATTGTTGCTCAGGATGGCTTTTATGAGATGAGTGAAGAGTTTCGCCGTACATATGCAC
>JAFUJG010000076.1 GCA_017468215.1 Clostridia bacterium
GTTCCCTCTTATGCACAGGAGGCTGTAAGCGCACTGTTTACAAATAACGTTGCTCCCGTGAGAGATAGTGTGAACAACAAGTTTGAACCCACACTTCCTGCTACAAGAGCAGAATGTGCACTGATAGTTTACAATGCAATGAATGCAGCACTGGGTATTACAAAGTAACAAAAAATTTGTATAAAAAAGAGAACGCAACCAATGTTGCGTTCTCTTTTACGTTTTGAGCTCGGCATTAAAATAAAAAATCGCACCTTCGGCGGTGCGATTTTTATTTGTTTAATTATTCAGCGTCTTCCGAGGAGCTTCTGCCGTAAAGGTTGAATCTGAAAAGACGAGATTCGTCTTCGACGTTGTCACATTCAATAGTTGCCTGGCTGAGCTTACCGCCTTCAAGAATGCTCTTAAGACCGATAAGACGGCAGAATGCAGACTGAAGATTGATTTTGTCACCGTCTTCTGTTGTCATCCATACGTTACCTGTGCAGTTAGAAAGCTCGTGGATGAAGCCCTGTAAGTCAAGGTCATGTACTGTAAATTTTCTCATAGTTAAAACCTCCTCATAATTGAGAGTATTAATTGCCGGTAAGTAGGCGATTAAAACCATATTAGATTCGACTCTCCTCGCCTTTGCCTTACAGGCACATAGTATACCGAAACAAACTATTTGTCAACACCATTTACGAAAATTTGTGAAAATGAACAAATCAGGAGAAAGATTGTTCTGTTCTGTTGATAATTTCGTCCTGTAAAGCCTTGGAAAGGTTGCGGAAATGGTCGCTGTAGCCTGCAACACGAACGATAAGGTCCTTGTAATCCTCGGGGTGCTTCTGTGCTTCGATAAGTGTTGCACGGTCAATTACATTGAACTGAATGTGGTGACCGTCAAGAGCAAAGTAGCCACGGATTAAGGAAGCAAGGTTCTTAAGACCGTCTTCGCCTGCAAGAACTGCCGGAGTGAACTTCTGGTTAAGAAGTGTACCGCCTGTTTTCAAATGGTCCATCTTGGAACAGCTCTTTATAACCGCTGTGGGGCCGTTTGTATCGGCGCCCTTTTCGGGAGAAATACCTTCGCTCATAGGCTTTTGTGCCTTACGACCGTTGGGAAGTGCACCGCAAACCTCACCGAAATAAACATGGCAGGTTGTGGGGAGCATATCAATACGGTACTGACCACCCTTGATAGTGGGTCTGCCTGTGATGTAGTCACAATAGCTGTCAAAAACCTGTTTCATGATAGCATCGGCATAGTCATCATCATTGCCGTACTTGGGAGTTTTGTTAATTACCAGGTTATAAATGCGGTCAAAGCCTTCAAAGTCAGCCTTTAAGGCCTCCATAAGCTCTGCCATTGTAAAGTTCCTGTTATCGAACACGTTGTAGCGGATAGCAGAAAGTGCATCTGTGATAGTGCCTATACCAACGCCCTGGATATAGTAGGTGTTGTATCTTGCACCGCCGCAGTTATAGTCCTGTGCCTTTTCGATACAGTCATCCATAATGATGGAAAGGAAGGGTACGGGCATATATTTTGCAAAAATCTTTTCGATAATATTGTTGCCTGCAATCTTAATATCCAGAAAGTGATGCATCTGCTTAAGGAATGCATCGTAAAGCTGATCAAAGCTCTTGAAATCCTCGGGGTTACCTGTTTTGAGACCTATCTGCTTGCCTGTATAGTTGTCAAAACCGTTGTTAAGTGTAATTTCCAAAACCTTGGGAATGTTGAAATAGCCTGTGAGAGCATAGTTCTCCTTGCCGAGACAGCCTGATTCAACACAGCCTGTGGAAGAACCGCAGCGGGCATCCTCGATAGACTTGCCTGCATTAAGAAGCTCCTGAATAATAGCCTCTGTGTTATAAAATGCCGGCTGACCCCAGCCCTTACGTGAAATTTCACATGCACGCAAAAGGAAGCTGTCAGGTGTCTTTTTCGAAATCTGAACGTTACTGGAGGGCTGCAGAAGCTTCATTTCGTCCATTGTATCCAGAATAATGTAGCTTACAGGGTTAACACCGTCACGGCCGTCCTCTGTAATACCGCCTGTGTTAAGGTTGCAGAAGTCAGTATATGTGCCGCTTTCCTTAAGAGTGATACCAACCTTGGGAGGAGCGGGCTGATTGTTGAACTTAATCCAGAAGCACTCCATAAGCTCTCGTACTCGGTCATAATCAAGAGTGCCCTCCTTAAGCTCCTTCTGGTAGAAGGGGTTAAGATGCTGGTCAAGTCTGCCGGGAGTAAATGCATCCCAGGGGTTAACCTCGCTTGTTACACCTATATGTACAAACCAATACATCTGCAACGCCTGATGGAAGGTCTTGGGTGCAAATTCGGGAACCTGCTTACAGTTTTCAGCAATAAGAAGAAGGTCTGCCTTTCTCTGAGGGTCTGTTTCGCTTTCGGCAAGAGATAAAGCATATTCGCTGTAGCGCTTACCAAAGGTGATGATAGCATCACAGCAGATTTTCATAGCTTCAAGCTCAGCCTTCTTGTCATAAGCGTTTTCGTCGTTTATAAAGTCAAGGCGTTCAATACGCTTTTCAATGTCCTTTTTATAGTCGGAAAAGCCCTTTTTGTAAATGCCGCCGCCTGCACCTGTATGCCCGGGACCACGCTGCTCCATAAATTCGGTAAACATGCCTGCAGCATAGCAATCCTTCCATTCCTGAGAGGTAGATGCCATAATCTTGTGGCGGATAGAACGGTTTTCCCAGTAGGGGATAACCTTTTCTCTCTGAATCTGCTTATCTTCCTCTGTAACAGAAAAGCTGATAAGGTCACGTGCATCCATGATTTCCATGTCTTCGATTGTGTGACAGCACAGCTCGGGGAAGGTGGGAGCACACTGCAAATCGTGACCTTTTTCGCCCACGATTAATTCACCCGGGTTTATAACAATGGTTTTCTTTTCCATATATTCCTTAAAAGCCAATGCACGGAGCACGGGGATATCAACACTGCCCTCATACTTTTCGTATGCTTCGGTCATAATGCGTGCTCTCTCGATAGAGATTTTAGGGTTTGTAGAAACGCTCATTTCACGGAGCGCTTTTGTTCGTTCTGTATA
>JAFUJG010000077.1 GCA_017468215.1 Clostridia bacterium
TATGTGAACAAGGGGTGCTCATCCTCGCCGTTAACATCCACCTTTGCAAAGCGGGGGAAGGTGGTATTGTAGTTAAGGGTGCAGAAGGCTGTGATTTCATCATCTGTACCGAGTGCCTGGTTGCCGAACTGATTGCAGGGGAAGTCTAAAACCTCGAAGCCCTGTGGGTGGTATTTGTCGTAAAGGCTTTGCAAGCCCTCATACTGAGGCGTGAAGCCACAGCCTGTAGCGGTGTTTACCACAAGCAGTACCTTGCCCTTGTAGTCAGAAAGCTTAACCGTGTTTGCTTTTGTGTCCTTTGCTGTAAAATTGTATATACTCATAACAACCTCCGATTGCCTAAAATTAAATTGTGCACAATTTAATTTTAGGGCAAATTTATATTGATGTCAATGGTATTTTGCGTAATTAAGGGAAAAATATGCAAAAAAATAACCCCCAAAGGTTATTCCTTTGGGGATACTTTATAAAGCTTTAATATAATCAACTGCAGCTAATGCGGCTATTGCACCGTCACTTACTGCTGTTGCAACCTGGCGGATGCGTTTGCTGCGGCAGTCGCCTGCAACAAAAATGCCGCCTACGTTGGTTGTGCAGTCCTCGCCTGAGTCGGCGTAGCCGTAGGAGTTAACGTTTATAAGTGTGTTAAAATTTTCAAGCTGAGGGATAAGACCTATTGCTGTAAACATACCGTCGATAGCTATTTCCTCGTATTTTTCGCCATGCTTAATGCGGATACCTGTAAGATGGTCATCGCCCAAGAGAGCGTCCACAACGGCGTTTGTGATGGGGGTTATGTTAGGTATTGCTTTAATCTCGGAGATGAGCTTTTCCTCGCCTGTGAAGTAGTCAAGATTTTGCACAAGGTAAACCCTGCTGCAGCTTTCGGACAAAAGGATTGATTCCTGCAACGCACTGTTACCGCCGCCGATAACCGCAACCTCCTTACACTGGTAAAAGGCACCGTCACACACTGCACAGAAGGAGATGCCATTTCCGATAAAGTCTTCCTCACGGGGGAGGCCTAAAAGGCGGTGGCGTGTGCCTGCGGCAATGATAACAGCCTTGGCAAAATAGTCACCATCGTCTGTTGTAACGGTTTTAACCTCGCCGTCGGTGATGGAAAATGCCTCCAAGCATTCAATCTCAGCACCTAAATCCATTGCCTGCTCCATAAGCTTTTCGGCGAATTCGTTACCCGAAACAGAGACGAAGCCGGGGATATTTTCAACCTTGGGAGAGGAAGTTATCTGCCCGCCGAAGGTGCCTTTTTCCATAACAAGCACTGTTTTATTTGCACGGAGCGCATAAACTGCGGCAGTTAAACCTGCAGGACCGCCGCCGATGATGATAATGTCGTATATGTTCATTTTTTTACCCTTTCTAAAGAAAAAGACCGGTCGGGACAGCCCGTCCGGTCTTTGTGGTTTTAAGCTTTTAAAAACTTTTTAATGTCGGACACGCCTGCGTACTTTTGAGCAATGCCGCCCTGTACAACTACAAGTGTGGGTGCCTGCTTGATTTCCAGAGCTGTTGCTAAGTCTTTGTTTTCGTCAGCTAAAAGCTTTGTGTAAAGGATGCCTGCCTTGTCAAGAAGCGCACATGCCATTTTACAGTTGGGGCAGGTTGCTGTTGTGAAAACATAGTAGCCGTCAGCCATGTCAACTGCTTTGTCTGATGCGGGTGCCGCACAGTCACATGCTGTATCCTTTGCCTTAAGTCGGCTTGTAGCGATATCGTACACTTTTCTTTCTTTATATTCCTGGGTTTTACCGTCGTTCCAGTTCTGTACGGGACGGTAGTAGCCTGTGATACGGCTGTAAACCTCGGTTACGCCGCCGCAGTGGGGGCATGAGAACTGTTCGCCTGCAAGGTAGCCGTGGTCCTTACAGATGGAATATGTGGGCGAAAGTGTGTAGTAGGGAAGACGATAGTTTTCGGCAATCTTTTTAACCAAGTTTGCCGCCGCACTCCAATCGGGAAGCTTTTCGCCCAAGAATGCATGGAATACTGTACCCGATGTGTAAAGGGTCTGTAATTCGTCCTGTACGTCAAGAGCTGTGAAAATGTCTTCTGTATAACCAACAGGAAGGTGAGAGGAGTTTGTATAGTAGGGTGTGCCGTCCTTTTCACCTGCTGTGATAATGTCGGGATAATGCTTTAAGTCGTGCTTTGCAAGACGATATGCTGTAGATTCAGCAGGAGTTGCCTCTAAGTTGTACAAATCGCCGTATTCAACCTGGTAGTCGGAAAGGCGTTCACGCATATGGTTAAGAACATCCTTTGCAAACTGCTGTGTCTTTTCCTGTGTTAAATCGGCACGGAGCCACTTTGCGTTAAGACCTGCTTCGTTCATACCAACAAGACCGATTGTGGAGAAGTGGTTGTTAAAGGTGCCCAGATAACGCTTTGTGTAGGGGTAAAGACCACTATCCAGAAGCTTGCTGATAACTGTTCTCTTAACCTTTAAGCTGCGTGCAGCAATATCCATCATGTGGTCAAGGCGTTCATAAAAGTCCTTCTCGTCCTTTGCAAGGTACGCAATGCGGGGAATGTTGATTGTTACAACGCCTACACTACCTGTAGATTCACCGCTGCCGAAGTAACCGCCCGACTTTTTGCGGAGTTCACGCAAGTCAAGACGCAAGCGGCAGCACATGCTTCGTACATCGCTTGGCTCCATGTCGGAGTTGATGTAGTTGGAGAAGTAGGGTGTGCCGTACTTACTTGTCATTTCAAACAGAAGACGGTTGTTTTCTGTGTCGGACCAGTCGAAGTCCTTAGTGATGGAATATGTAGGAATGGGATACTGGAAGCCACGACCGTTGGCATCGCCATCAATCATGATTTCGATAAATGCCTTGTTGACCATATCCATTTCCTTCTGGCAGTCTTTATACTTGAAGTTGACCTCTTTGCCGCCGATGATACAGTTTAATTCTGCAAGGTCATTGGGTACAACCCAGTCAAGAGTGATGTTTGTGAAGGGTGACTGTGTACCCCATCTGGAGGGTGTGTTAACGCCGTAGATGAAGGATTCGATACACTTTTTAACCTGTTCATAGGAGAGGTTGTCTACCTTTACGAAGGGGGCAAGGTAGGTATCGAAGGAGGAGAACGCCTGAGCACCTGCCCATTCGTTCTGCATAATACCAAGGAAGTTAACCATCTGGTTGCAAAGTGTTGCAAGATGGCTTGCAGGGGAAGATGTAATCTTACCTGCTACACCGCCCAAGCCCTCCTGAATAAGCTGCTTTAAAGACCAGCCTGCACAGTAGCCTGTGAGCATGGACAAATCGTGGATGTGGATATCCGCATTGCGGTGAGCATTGCTGATTTCGTCATCGTAAATTTCGCTGAGCCAGTAGTTTGCAGAAATTGCACCTGAGTTGGAAAGGATAAGACCGCCTACAGAATATGTAACTGTGGAGTTTTCCTTAACACGCCAGTCATTAATCTGGAGATAGTTGTCAACGATTGCCTTGTAGTCAACCATTGTTGCGTTAAGGTTACGGATTTTTTCACGCTGCCTACGGTAGATGATGTATGCCTTTGCAACGTCATCATAGTCAGCCTTGATAAGAACGGATTCAACGCTGTCCTGAATGTCTTCCACGCCGATGTTGCCGTCCTTGATTTTGGGCTCGAACTCGGCTGTAACCTTTAATGCCAAAAAGTCGATAATGTCAGGATTGTACTGACGGTTGCAGGCGTCAAATGCCTGCGTAATAGCCTGCGAGATTTTGGAAAGGTCGAAGGAGACCATTTTCCCGTCTCTTTTTAATACGTTATACATAAATTCATTCTCCCTCTATTTGTGAAATCAACAATATTCTACACGATATTTTGTATTCTGTCAATACGAAAAACACAAGATATTGTTATTTTTTAGCGGATTTTAGTGTTAGGTACAATATTTTGGGCTAATTTGGCCATTTTTTCGATTTTCCCTTGGGGCACGCTTGAGAGGTTGCCCTCTAAAATATCGCCCGAATCCACAAAGTTCTGGATAAAGTACTTGTCGGCACCCTTTATACGTTCGGCGATTTTTAAAATATCCTCCTCGGTATGGGTTTGTGCGGTGACGGTGGTACGGAACTCAAAAGCCACCTTTTTGGTGAGCAAAAAGTCGATGCTTTGTTCAATAGGTTGTAGATTTAAAGTTTCACAGCCTGCTGTAAGGGGGTATTTTTCAAAGGAATTTTTAACATCCATAGCCACGTAGTCAACCAATCCCTCCTCCACAAGAGCTATAAGCCGATTGGGGAAGGAGCCGTTTGTGTCGAGCTTTACTTTGTAGCCCAATGCCTTTACCTTTGCAATAAATGCGGGAAGCTCACTGTGCAGCAGCGGCTCGCCGCCTGTGATGCACACACCCTCTAAAATGCCCTGACGCTTTTTTAAAAAGGCAAGGATTTCCTCCTCACTATAGGCAGGCGTGTCGGTCAGATTTACAAGGGAGGCGTTATGGCAAAAGGGGCAGCGGAAGTTACAGCCCTTTGTAAATAACGTGCAGGCAACGGTGCCGGGAAAGTCTAAAAGAGTTAATTTCTGAAAGCCTGAAAATGTCATGGTGATACCTCCTCATTTCCTATAAGGTAAAAAATTTTGATTTTATTGCCGTGCGAGAATTTCCTCGTAAAACTCGGAAAACGCACATGGCGTAACAACGTGTTTTCTCCTCTATTTACCTAAGTTACAACTATCGCCAAAGAGTGTCGGAGACACTTTGTTCTACTATTTTATAATAAGAAGAAAGCAATGTCAAACGAAAGGGGAAAATGTTAATAATAAGTGTTTTTTCTTGACAATAAAAGTATACTTTGCTACAATAATTATAAGTTTTTTTGAATAAATATAAACCATGTCAGATTAGTTTTTTTGATTAAGCTGCAAATATGTGATTTGTACGGTGGAAATCCGTGTGAATAAATATTTTTTATAAAAGGGGACTTTAAAATGAAAAAAATCGTATCTCTTATGTTGGCACTTATGATGGTGCTTGCTCTCGCAGCATGCGGCGACGCTCCTGTAACAGATGCTACAGATGATACTGAAACAGGTGATGTATTTACAGTAGGTATCTGTCAGCTTATGGAGCACGAATCTCTTGATAAGGCTACAGAAGGCTTTATCGACGCTCTTACAGAAAAAATGGCAGAGAGTGGCAAAACAGTTAAGTTCGACACTCAGGTTGCAGGCGATGCAAACCTTTGCTCCACAGTAGTTAACACCTTCACAGCAAAGGATGTTGACCTTATTATGGCTAACGCTACTCCTGCACTTCTTGCAGCAGCTACAGCTACAAAGACAATTCCTGTGCTTGGTACATCCGTAACAGATTATAACGACACATTCAAGGGCAGCATTCCTGCTAACGTAGCAGGTACATCCGACGCTGTTCCCTTTGACGAACAGGCAAAGATGATGATTGATACACTTAACCTGACAGAGGGCGATGTTGTAGGCGTGCTTTACTGCACAAACGAGTCCAATTCCCTTATTCAGTACGAAGCGGTTAAGGCACTTTTTGAAGCAGAGGGTATTGTAGTTAAGGCTTACACATTTTCTGAAACAACAGAGCTTCAGGCACTTGTAACAAAGGCTGCAGGCGAAGTAAAGGCTCTTTACGTTCCTTCTGACAATACAGTTGCACAGAACGACGCTATCGTAAGCTCTATCTGCACTGCAAAGAATGTTCCCGTATTTACTTCCTACGGCGGTCAGGTTTGCTACGCAAGCTTAGCTATCGACTACTATGAGCTTGGCAGAGTAACAGGCGAAATGGCTGCAGAGATTCTTATAGGCGGCAAGGAAGCAGGCACACTTGGTGTTAAGACACTTACTCCCACAGTTGTATACAACAATGAGCTTTGTGCACAGCTTGGTATTGAATTGACAAACTGAGGTAGATAACAATGGCATTTTTGAACGCATTGCCCGGAGCATTTGCAGAAGGGCTTATATGGGGATTGATGGCGATAGGTGTCTATATATCCTACAAAATACTCGATATTGCAGACCTTACGGTTGACGGCTCTATCTGTACAGGTGCATGTGTGTGCGCTTGCTTGATAGCAGCAGGTGTTCCTGCATGGGTAAGCGTTATTGCGGCAATTCTGGCAGGAGCAGTAACAGGCGTAGTGACAGGTCTGTTGTACACCGCCTTGGGCATACCCTCTATCCTGGCGGGTATTTTAACCCAGCTGATGCTTTATTCGGTAAACCTTACCATCCTGGGCGGCAAGAGCATGGAGTATATTGCTTACGATACAGATAAGCTTATGCTTAATATGGGCAACAACTACCATGCAATAGCAGTTGCAGTTGTTATAATTGCGGCAACCATTATCCTTTTGTGGAAGTTTTTCTATACAGAAATTGGTCTTACGCTTAAGTCCACAGGCGATAACCCCGACATGAGCCGTGCACAGGGTGTTAACGTAAAGCTTAACCAGGTGCTTGGCCTTGCAATTGCAAACGCTATAGTTGCACTTTCGGGTGCACTTTTGGCGCAGTATCGAGGCAGTGCAAACATAAACGACGGCAGAGGTGCAATAGTTATTGCTTTAGCTGCAATATTTATAGGTTTGTACGTATCGTTAAAGATTAAGCCCAACTTTGTTGTGAGCCTTATTGGTGTTGTGGGCGGCGGCATTGTTTATTACATAATTTATAACTTTGTAATTCTTATGGGACTTAACACCGAATACCTTAAGATGCTTTCGGCTATTATTGTTATAATATTCCTTGCTGCACCTTATCTTAAGACAACATATTTCTCAAAGAGAAAGTCAATA
>JAFUJG010000078.1 GCA_017468215.1 Clostridia bacterium
AAACCGCCGAAAAGCAAGCTGTAATTTATATGATAGTGACAGAGCGAGCGAACGATATCAGGAAATTGTTGATTTGGTTCGTTTTGGCAAGTCCAAACTTAATATTTTTACAGAAAATGAGTATTATGAAGGAACTGTTGACCCTCAAAGCGGGGCTGATTGGAATCAAACTGCTCCAATTGATACAAAGCCTACTTTAGACGATTTCAAAAAAACAGTAAGTGATTATCTTGCGTGGGAAGTTTCTAATATCATTAAATCTCAAGATACGGAGAATGAACGCCTGGGAAAATAGATGCCTCACTTAATGAAAAACTCCATAATGTTGAGTGGGGCGAATACAGGTTAGGAGATTTATTTGATATTGAAAACACATTAAGTTTTAATAGCGATAGATTAGTTCCAGGAAATGACTATGATTATGTAACAAGAACATCATTGAATCAAGGAATTCTACAAGGAACAGGATTTGTAAATGAGGAAAATATTAACAAACCGGGATGTTGGAGTTTGGGACTTTTGCAAATGGATTTCTTCTATCGTAAAAAGCCTTGGTATGCCGGACAATTTGTAAGAAAGGTTATTCCTAAATTTGCATTAACTGAAAATATAATATTGTTTTTTACAGTTTTGTTGAATAAGCAGAAGAAAAAACTTCTTACTGTTCTTGTTCGCAATGTAGATGAAACTTTTGTAAATTCAATGGTAAAACTTCCCATAACAAAAGATAACAAAATTGATTTTGATTTTATGGAATCATTTATAGAGGAGCTAGAGGCAGAGCGAATAGAGGAGCTATCCGCTTACCTAAAGGCAAGCGGATTTGACAATTATGAATTGTCAAGCAAAGAAGAAAAAGCCTTGCAGGATTTTATGAATAATAAAATTGAGTATGGTGAGTTTTCATATTCGAAAATATTTGACCAAATTAAGCAAGGACGCCGCTTGAAAAAAGAGGATCAAATCCCCGGAAAAATTCCCTTTATTATGGCAGGGACAACAAATACTGGGCTTGTCAACTATATTTCAAATCCGGTTGCATCATTTCCTGAAAATTCGATAACGATAGATATTTTTGGTAATACATTTTATAGAAATTATTCTTTTGGTGCAGGAGATGACACAGGTGTTTATTGGAATAGTACAATCGAATATTCGAAAGAATCAATGCTGTTTTTTGCGTCTGCTATGGAAAAATCAATTAAAGGCAAGTTTTCTTATGGAAAAAAATTAAGAAGCTCTCAAAGTTATAATTTAAAAATGATTCTTCCTATCAATCAAGGGAAAATTGACTTTGATTTTGTCGAGAAATTTATCAGTGCAATAAAAAAACTTGTTATAAAAGATGTTGTTTTGTACGCAGACAGAAAGATCAAAGCAACAAATGATGTGGTTGACGGTTAAAATACAAGGGTGTGGTTTCTGTTGTGTTGACAAATATTATTCCCTGAATAAAGTTATTTGTGACGCTTGTTTTTAGGGTTGAACGTAAGATAACTTTGATTTGTACAGTTTAGTACAATTTAATGATGTGTTACTAATCTTCGCAAGAAACGCCCAATTTCAAACAAAAAAATAAAGAATGATAGGCAAAAGCAAGCGTATTCGAAAGAAAACGCTTGCTACTTTTTTACAAGTTTAAATTAAATGAATAAAGAACTATTGTAAATATGTACTTTGAGGACAAATGGGGAGTACATTTTTTGTCAACAATGAGACAACAAACTTTGTTAACCCCCGAATAAAGTTGTTTGCACTCCTTGTTTTGAGCGTTTGCAACAAAACAACTTTGCCGTGACGCAATAGCCGGCAGTTACACGTTGCATTCGCCATTGTATGCAAATATTAAAACCACACCTTATAGCAAGATTCCTTGCTATAAGGTGTGGTTTGTTTATATGCCTTCCTTAAGTCGATAAGCGACCGCACTTTTTAAGTAGGTGAGGTACTCTTGATCCTGGCACATTGCCTTTCCGGGGGTATCGCTCAGCTTTGCAACCGGATGCCCGTTAACGTACTGAAGCTTTATTACAATATTGAGAGGATTTTCGCAGGTATCGTTAGTGAGGAAAGTTCCGATACCAAAGCTCACCCTTGCCCTGCCTTTAAAATGGGCGTATATTTCCTGAGCCGTATCAAAATCAAGCCCATCGCTGAAAAGTAACGTTTTGGCTCCCGGGTCAATACCTAATTTGTGGTAATGATTAATTATTTTTTCACCCCACTCGATGGGGTCTCCGCTATCGTGACGAACGCCTGTGTAGCACATTGCCTGGAGCTTGTTGAAATCCATAAGGAACAGGTCTGTTCCGAGGGTGTCGGTTAACGCAGTACCGTTATCGCCCTGAAACTCCTCGAACCATTCTTCCATTGCAAGCTTATTTGTATATGCAAGCGTTACGCCCGGGATACCCTGATACATCTGAACGTATTCGTGTGCATAAGTACCGATGGGTTTACATTTGTATTTCATTGCAAGGTATACATTGGAGGTGCCCACACATGCGCCTGTATCAAGCAATTCCTTCACAACATAATCCTGCCATTCCCGGCTTAATCTGCGACGGCAGCCAAACTCTGCAAATTTGAAAGTGTATTTGCCTGCATGGATTGCTTTGATTTTATCGGAAAGCTTTTCTTTTGCCGAGCTGACAAGCTCAGTGTAATCGTATTTCATGCGGAAATATACCTCGTTGACAATTTCAAGCAGATATATTTCAAACTGCATAACGCTGAACAATGGCCCTGCAATTTCGATAAATAACGAGCCGTCCGGATTTGCGTTGCATGTAACATATCTGCGAATGGGATGCCATAATCGCAAAAACTCAACATAGTCAGATTTGATAAAAGATATAGAATTAAGATACTTGAGCTCGTCCTCGGAAAATTTTAATGTGCACAGATGGTCAATCTGTGCATTGATTTCTTTTACCATTTCATCGGTAAAAACCACATCAGTATTGCGACACTTAAATAAATATTTTCCGTTTAAATTTGTGTGTTTATGAAACATAACCATGTTCATGTTGAATTTGTAAAGATCAGTATCCAGTAATGACACTATGATTGGACTAAGCTTCATCATTTTATCTTCTCCTCGGCTTGATTGCCGTTAACTTAAATTTTAAAGGCTTTATCAACAGGAACAGAGCAGATAACGCCCTGTGCTTCCGAGCGGATGCCGAACTCCTTATTGACTTCGTTCATAATGTCGTTGCGGATGCTGTCGGGAGCAAAAATTGCAACGATTTCCTTTTCGTCCTGAATCTGCAAATCGGCTAAATGCTCGCTCTGCTCGGCACCTGACATTCTGGCACGGATAACAGTACCGCCTGTTGCACCTGCTTTTTTTGCTGTTTGCATAACCGCATCTGTATAGCCCTGATTAACTGTAATAAATATTAAGCTGTGCTGATATTCGCTTGTCATTGAATTTTCATCTCCTTCAAATTCTGCATCCTGGCTGCCGTGCAGGATGAGCTCGCTTGTAATTCTGCCTATGGCAGAGGTGGACAGAATCATCATTAAACCGTTGTAGCCGCTGGTAGAGCCTAAATCCTTTGCGAGGGATGTTGCCAGGGATTTAACCGCCTTATATGGAGCGAACGAGAAAACCACGTCCTTATAATTGCTGGCTAAGCCTAAAATATCCATCATTTCGGAGGATGCTGTACCTGTGCCTGTGCTCCGCATATGAAAATCGATAGAGTGCTTCTGCATCATGGTTATATAGCTATTTGCTTTGCCACGCTCTATTATGGAGATTATCATCATAATTCTGTTTTCGTTTTTAGCCATTATGCACTAACCTCCTCGTCATCGTAATACAGAATATCGTCCTCAATAAGACTTAACTCGTAATGTACCTTGGAAATCATTCTCTTTCTCTTTACGTTGCTGTACAGACCCATAATCTGAATTGTTATAAGAGGGGTCATTGCAACCATTGCAACCAGACCAAAGGCATCGGTTAAAACGTTGCCGCCCAGAGCCTCGCATGCACCTACCGCAAAGGGAAGCATGAAGGTTGTTGTCATAGGACCTGATGCTACACCACCGGAGTCGAATGCAATACCTGTGTAAATGGGGGGAACAAAAAATGTAATAGTAAGAGAAATTGCATAGCCTACAATAAGGAAAGGATAAATCGGAATTTGTGTAACAACCCTGAGCATTGCCAGACCTACGGAAATGCCCACACCGATTGACAGTGCCAGCCCGAGTGCCTCCTGGGTAATTGCACCGTTGGTAATTTCTTCAACCTGCTTTTTCAAGGTGTGTACTGCAGGCTCGGCAGAAACTACAAAGTAGCCCATAAGCATACCGATTACAACAAGCATGTACTTGTTGCCGTTTGTTGCAATTGTGCCTGCAATGAGCCTGCCTGCAGGCATGAAGCCTACGTTTGCACCTGTAAGAAACAGAACAAGACCTATAAAGGTATAAACAAGACCTACGCTTATTTTTAACACCTGGTGCTTTTTAAACCTTTTGAAGATAAGCTGGAAAAGAATAAATACGCCTACAATGGGCATAAATGCGGTACTTACCTCGTGAGCATAAACAGGGAGCTCAGTTACAAAGTGCATAAATGCATCCATTGTGGTTGAGTAATTATGTAATACACTCTGGGTTGTTTCGGAAGTAGGTGAGAAGCAGATGCTCAGAATAAGAACCGACAAAATAGGTCCTATGCTGCAAAGTGCTACAAGACCGAAGCTGTCTTCCCCTGAGTGCTTATCGCTTCGGATAGATGCCATACCGGCACCAAGCGCCATGATAAAGGGCACTGTAATGGGACCTGTTGTAACACCGCCTGAGTCGAATGCTGTGGGAATAAAGTCGCCGGGGGCAAAAATTGCAAGGATGCCTGCCAGAATGTAGAACACTAAAAGCATTTTGGAAAGGGGAATACCCTTTCGTGTTCTTATCATGGCAAGAGATAGGAATATGCCCACACCAACTGCTACCGATAAAATGAGAACAAGGTTGGGAATTGAGGGCACCTGCTGGGCAAGAACCTGCAGGTCAGGCTCGGCGATGGTGATTAATGCACCTAAGATAAAGCAAACCACAATGGGTATAACCATGTTTTTGGATTTGTTAATCTGTACACCGATACCTTCGCCCAAGGGCTGCATTGACATTTCGGAGCCAATTGTAAAAAGGCTCATGCCCGCCAACAAAAGAAGGGTACCGAAAATGAACAAAACAAGAATGCCTGCGTCCAATGGGGAAATTGAAATGCTTAGCAAAATTACGATTGCTGCTATGGGGAGCACCGAAGAAATGGACTCACTCATAGCTCCTTTCAAAAGTTTCACATAATCTCTCCTTTAACAAACTCTATTGATATAATAATATCAAGAATAAGGCGAAAAGTCAATTAAAACAGGGTTTAGATTGAATTAAGATTGTTTGAATATTAAGTGAAAAAACCGTAAAAAGACATGGCTGAAATGAGCCGATGATTGCCGCCTTAGGATGATAAATACATATTTTTTGAAAAATGATAAAAAAATTGTCGCATTGTGTGAATTTTGTAGTATAATAGTACATATATAACAGAGAAAGGGTATGTCAAAAATGAGAAAAGTAGCTATTATTTCAGACAGTACATGTGATTTGTCAAAGGAACTTCTTGAGCGATATAATATTTCCACCTTCCCGTTACATATTCATTTGGGAGAGGAACAGTATTCCGATGGTGTTGACATTACTCCCGAGGAGATATATGCCTGGTCCGACAAAACCAAGGAAACACCCAAAACCTCCACACTTTCGCCCTTAGAAGCTGAGGAATGCCTTGAAAAGCAACTGGAACAGTATGACGAGGTTGTGTGCTTCTGCATTTCGGAGACAATGTCCTCCTGTGCAAACGTTATGAGGCTTGCCGCAAGAGCTATTGAAAAAGAGGACAAGGTTTTTGTTGTAAACAGCGAAAATCTGTCAACAGGTATAGGTCTTTTGGTTATTCAGGCGGCTATCGAGGCTGACAAGGGGCTTGGTGCTGCAGAAATTGTCAAAACAGTTGAAGCAATGCGAAGCCGTGTAAGAAGCAGCTTTGTTGTGGATACGCTTACATATCTCCACCGTGGCGGACGCTGCAGTGGTCTTGCGGCAATGGTGGGCGGAACACTTGGTTTGCATCCGTATATTGCTGTTGTTGACGGCAAGATGCAGCCGGGCAAAAAGTACCGTGGAAGAATGAGCAAGGTAATAGGTCATTACGTTGAAGATTTAAAAGAGGATTTGTTGAAGGCTGAAACGGACAGAGTGTTTATTACACACTCGGGCTGTGACGAGGCTGTTATAAATGCTGTTAAGGCACAGCTGGAGGAATTAAACCGCTTTGAGGAAATCCTTGTTACACAGGCAGGCTGTGTTGTAACAAGTCACTGCGGACCGGGTACATTGGGCGTTCTTTATATTGCAGGCTGATTAAGACGAGGGTAATTAAAACCATATGGGGTTCGACTCCCCTCGCCTTAACATGCCGAAAAGTATTGCATGCAATATTTTTCGGCATTTTTTGCATTATAGGAAATTTCGTCATTTCCTATAATGCAAAAATAGATTTTATTTTGTTCCGGGAGAATGATTATGGGTAAAGAAATACGAACACAAAAGCTTGTAACACCTTTTGAGGAGAAAAACACAATATCGTGGATGAGCGAGCATCCGAAGCCTTTAATGAAAAGAGATAAGTGGATGTCCCTTTGCGGAGAGTGGGAGCTGTTTGTTAAAAATAATAAAGAAAGCTTTGTAGGCAATGTCATGGTGCCTTTCCCCCCTGAGGCGAGGATATCTAAAATTGAGCGAAGCTTATCATCGGGCGAAGGCTACGTTTATAAAAAGAGGTTTTTACTGCCCGAAAGCTTTTGTCACGGCAGGGTGATTTTGCATTTTGGGGCGGTTGATGCCATAAGCGAGGTTTTTGTAAACGGAAGCTTTGTTACACGCCACGAGGGCGGATATACAGCCTTTGAATGCGATATAACTCCATTTTTGACAGATGGCAAAAACGAGCTGTGGGTATACGTAAAAGACGAAACAGACCTTGATTTATGCTACGGAAAGCAAAGTAAAAAGCGTGGCGGTATGTGGTATACGCCCATAACGGGAATATGGCAGAGCGTATGGCTGGAGTGCGTGCCCGAGGAGTATATAAAGAAGTTAAAAATAACCCCTTCTCTTGATGCTGTAACCATACAAACTGAGGGCGGAAAGGCAGATAAAAGGGTTATTATAGGCGATAAGGAGTATTCCTTCAGTGGTGACAGCATAAATATAAAAATTGAAAATGCCGTAAACTGGAGCCCTGAAAACCCTTATCTGTATAATTTCAGCATAACCGACGGCGAGGACAGGATTGAGTCATACTTTGCTTTGAGATGCGTAGACATAAAAGACGGATATATACGCCTTAACGGCAAACCGTACTTTTTTAACGGTGTGCTTGACCAAGGGTATTTCAGCGATGGAATATACACCCCTGCAAGCCCCGAGGGCTTTGTGTACGATATACTTACAATGAAAAAGCTGGGGTTTAATATGCTCAGAAAGCACATTAAAATAGAGCATGACCTGTTTTATTATTACTGCGACAAATACGGCATGGCGGTTTTTCAGGATGCGGTGAATAACGGAAGGTACAATTACCTTTTAGACACCGTGCTGCCCACCGTGGGCTTAAAAAAAGCCTTTGACAGAGTTTTCTCGGCAAGGCAGAAGGAGATGTTTGTAAAAGAGCTTACAGAGGCAGCAGAGCAGCTTTACAACCATCCTTCACTTTGTTACTGGACCATCTTTAACGAGGGCTGGGGGCAATTTGATGCGGATTTCCTGTACGAAAAAATGAAAGCACTTGACCCTACAAGAGTGTGGGATGCAACAAGCGGCTGGTTTAAAAAGAAAAAGAGCGATGTTGTCAGCGAGCACGTGTATTTCAGAAAAGTAAAGCTTAAAGCAAAGGGCGAAAACCCCCTTGTGTTGTCGGAGTTCGGCGGCTACAGCTATAAGATAGCCGAGGATTCCTACAACCTTGACAAAACCTATGGCTACGGAAAGTTTGAAAACAAGGAGAATTTTGAAAATGCTCTGGAGAAGCTTTACTGTGAGGGGATTATCCCCTCGGTAAAAGGAGGGCTTTGTGCCTGTGTGCTTACACAGCTTAGCGATGTGGAGGATGAAACAAACGGCCTTGTAACATATGACAGGTGTGTAGTAAAGGTTGACGAGGGTAGAATGCAACAAATTGCAAAAAAGGTGTATGACGCATTTTCTGAGAGGGTAAAAAATGAGAAGAACCAAGATTAAAATAAACAAGTCGGATTTTCCAACTATCTTGCATCCGTTTTTGGAGGGTGCATGTGTTTTTGATAGCAGCTGCTCAATGGAGGCAAGGGTTTTTTATATTGACAAGGATGAAGGCCTTTATCTGAAAAAAGCCCCTGCAGGAACACTGAAAGCAGAGGCAGAAATGACAGAGTATTTTAATAAAAAGAGCCTGGCATCACCTGTGATAGACTATGTAACCGATAGTGAAGATTGGCTTTTGACAAAAAAAGTGGCAGGTGAGGACTGCACCTACGCTAAATATCTCGATGACCCCAAAAGGCTTTGTGATAACATTGCAACCCTTTTAAGGCAGCTCCACGAGACAGACTTTTCGGACTGCCCTATTGACAGAGTGAAAAGCTACATTGGAACTGTTGAGAGTAGCTATAAAAGGGGACATTTTGACAACGATGTAACGGACGAAACACGGAATTTGGACCGTGAGGCTGCTTATAGAATCGCATGTGAAAACAAGCATCTTTTAACAAATGAGGTTTTGCTTCACGGTGATTACTGCCTGCCTAATATAATGCTTGATGACTGGAAGTTTTCGGGCTTTGTAGATTTGGGGAACGGTGGTGTAGGCGACAGGCACATTGACCTTTTCTGGGGTGCGTGGACGCTTAAGTACAACCTGGGCACGGATATCTGGCGTGAAAGATTTTTTGATTGTTACGGGCGTGATAAAATCGAGATTGATAAGCTTAGGATTATTGCGGCTATGGAATGCTTTGGATAAGGCGAGGAAAGTAGAACCCAATATGGGGTTCTACTCCCCGACTTAAACAAAAAAGATGCGAAAGGAAAAAATCCTTTCGCATCTTTTTTATTTAGATAATAATGCTCTGTCGTTTGCAAATTCGGCACCTGCGGCTGTGGAGAACATTTCAACCAAGCCTTCAACTGTGAGGTTTTTCTTTTCTTCGCCGGAAACGTCGAAAATAACATGACCCTCGTTCATCATGATAAGACGGTTACCATAGCGGATAGCGTCCTTCATGTTGTGTGTTACCATAAGTGCTGTAAGGTGGTTTTCACGTACAATTTTTTCGCTGAGCTCAAGAACCTTTGCCGCTGTTTTGGGGTCAAGTGCGGCTGTGTGCTCGTCTAAAAGGAGGAGCTTAGGCTTTTTGAGTGTTGCCATAAGAAGTGTAACCGCCTGTCTCTGACCGCCGGAAAGAAGACCTACCTTGCTGGTCATACGGTCTTCCAAGCCTAATTCAAGAGTTTGCAAGGCTGCACGGAACTGAACCTTTTCTTTTTCGGTAATACCCCATCCAAGACCACGGAACTTGCCTCTGCGGAGTGCAAGTGCCATGTTTTCCTGTATGCTCATGTCGGCAGCTGTACCTGTCATGGGGTCCTGGAAAACTCTGCCCAAGAACTTTGCTCGCTTATGCTCGGGCATATTTGTTACATTGACACCGCCTATTGTGATAGAGCCGCTGTCGGGACGCCATACACCGCTGATTGCGTTGAGCATTGTACTTTTACCTGCACCGTTACCACCGATAACTGTTACGAAGTCGCCCTCGTTAAGGGTGAGGTTTAAATCGTTAAGGGCAACCTTCTGGTTGATGGTGCCGGGGTTAAAGGTTTTATAAATGTTTCTGATTTCAAGCATTTTTCTGGCCTCCTCTCTTGGGTGCGGAGAAGTATGTCTTCTTCCAGTAGGGGATTGCAAGGAAGACTGCAACAACCATTGCGGAGAGAAGCTTGAGAAGGTCGGGGTCGATACCTAAGCAGATAACTATCTGATATACAATGTAGTAGATAACGCCGCCTAAGGACACTGCCAGAAGCTTAAGGGCAAAGTTTTTGAAAAATTTGCCGAACACTGCATTGCCTATGATAATAGCAGCAAGGCCAATAACGATAGCACCACGACCCATCTGTACATCGGCAAAGCCCTGATACTGTGCTAAAAGTGCACCGGAGAGTGCTACAATACCGTTGGAGAGCATAAGACCAACTACTGTGTTGAAGTTTGTGTTAATGCCCTGAGCACGGCTCATGTTAAGGTTTGAGCCTGTTGCACGGAGAGAACAGCCGTATTCTGTACCGAAGAACCAATACAAAATGGCAATAAGCACAATAACAAATACGGATACTACGAAAATTGCATTCTTCCAGAAGGGAACGTTTCTTATATATTGGAGAGAAACAAGCAAATCATAATTACGTACACTTAAAGCCTGATTTGCTTTGCCCATAATTTTCAAATTTACAGAATAAAGTGAAAGCTGGGTAAGAATACCTGCCAGGATTGCAGGAATACCCATGAAGGTATGGAAAATACCTGTTACAAAGCCTGTAAGCATACCTGCAATAACTGCAAGCACCATCGAGATGGGCAGCGGAACGCCGCTTATGGTGAGCATAACACAAACTGCTGCACCTGTACACATGCTTCCGTCTACCGTAAGGTCAGAAATGTTTAAAACCTTATAGGTTATGTAAAGACCGATAGCCATAATACCCCAGATAAGCCCCTGGGCTATGGCACCGGGCATAGAATTCCATATACTGATTAAAACTGACATAACGAGACTCCTTGATTTTAATACTGACAAAACCGTTGGGCAGATTTGCCCAACGGTTTTGCTTACTAAACGCAAAAGATTATTCGATTACAACGTAACCTTCGGGAATTGTAATACCGAACTCTGCGCAGATTTCAGCATTGTATTTCTTAACAACATCCTGGTCGTATTCGATAGCCATTGTTGTAACGTCTTCGCCTTCAAC
>JAFUJG010000079.1 GCA_017468215.1 Clostridia bacterium
ATCGCTTTTGTCCCTGCTTTTTTCCTATGGTGAAAAGGCTCTGGTCAAGCTTTTTTCCGCCCTGCCAATCCCCCCATTTATCGCCGATACGGTAATCTACGGCATATATTCCACCACCACAACCGTAATTGCGGTAATGCTTCCGCCCATGGCAATATTTTTTCCGCTTTTCACCCTTTTGGAGGATTTCGGCTTTCTGCCACGTGTGGCTTTTAACCTGGATAACGCCTTTAAAAAATGCGGCAGCTGCGGCAAGCAGGCGCTTACCATGTGCATGGGATTAGGCTGTAACTGTGTTGGCATAACAGGCAGTGCAATCATCCCCTCCAAGCGTGAAAGGCTTATTGCAATCCTCACAAACTCCCTCACCCCATGCAACGGCCGCTTCGGGGCACTTATAGCGGTAATAGTGCTGTTCTTTTCCACAGGCAGCCTTACAACAGCGCTTTGCATGGTTGGCGTGCTGGCGTTTTCAACCATTGTATCCCTTTTAACCTCTCTTTTGCTGTCAAAAACACTTCTTCGGGGTGAAAGCGTTGGCTTTTTTCTGGAAATACCGCCCTTCCGCCGCCCACGTATTATACCCATTTTTGTCCGTTCCCTTTTTGAGCGTACCTTTGCAGTGCTTTTACGTGCAATAGGCCTGGCGGCACCCATAGGCTGTGTAATTTTCATTTTAAACCGTCTTGACCTTCTGTTGCCCATAGCCGCTTTTCTTGAACCCTTTGCCGCATTAATGGGGCTTGACGGAATAATCCTTTTATCCTTTATCCTTGCCCTTCCTGCAAACGAAATAGTTTTCCCCATTATGCTCATGCTCTACACCCAATCCGCCTTTATGACCGACTATTCCTCACTTGTATCTTTAAAGGAAATCCTTACCTTAAACGGCTGGAATGGCATAACCGCCCTGTGCTTTATTACCTTTACCCTGTTCCACCCACCCTGCATAACCTCTCTTTTAACAGTTAAAAAGGAAACAGGGAGCATTTGGTGGACAATAGCTGCATTTATCCTTCCTGCACTTATAGGCATTTTCCTGTGCATTGTGCTCAATTTTTCGCTTTCCTTCTTTTTTGTATGAATTTAACCTGTTATGTCAAGAATATATATGAACATATTTTTCTTAAACTACTTGATTTTTCCTCTTATCCGTGGTACAATCAAGTCTCAAAGGCGTTTTTTGTCGAACACCTTATATTTCCTTTTTAGTTATGGAGTTGTTTAGCATGAATAAGAATTATGAAAGATGGTTAAATTCTGAAAACATCGATGAAGCAACACGTCAGGAACTCCTTTCCATGACAGAAGAAGAAATTCACGATGCTTTTTATAAAGAGATGGAATTCGGTACTGCAGGTCTCCGTGGTATTATCGGAGCAGGCACAAACCGTATAAATATTTACACAGTAAGAAAAGCCACCCAGGGCTATGCGGAATATCTTATGGACCACGAGTTCCGTGAGGTACGCCGTGGCGTTGTTATCGCATACGATAACCGCCGTATGAGCTATGAGTTCGCTGTAGCTACAGCAGGTGTTTTTGCTGCCAACGGCATCAAGAGCTACCTTTTCGAGTCCCTCCGTCCCACTCCCGAGTTAAGCTTTGCTGTAAGACATCTTGACTGCTTCGCAGGCGTTGTTATCACAGCAAGCCACAATCCTCCCGAGTATAACGGCTATAAGATTTATGACTCCCACGGCTGTCAGCTCACACCCGAATATAGCGACAAGGTTACTATCTGCGTTAACCGTGTTGCAGACGAATTGTCCGTTCCTTGCCTTTCCTTGGAGGAAGCAGGCAGCTTAATCCAGATTATCGGCAAGGAGGTTGACGAGGCTTACTACGAAGCTGTTAAGACTATCCAGGTTAACCCCGATGTTGACAAAACAGGCTTAAAGGTTGTTTACTCTCCTCAGCACGGTACAGGTAACGTTCCCGTAAGAAGGGTTCTTTCTGACCTTGGCTACAATGTTATCCCTGTTTACGAGCAGTGCGAGCCCGATACAGAGTTCTCCAACACAAAGAGCCCCAACCCCGAAAACCCCGTTGCCTACGAGCTGGCAATAAAAAAAGCTAAGGAAACCGAAGCTGACATTATCATCACAACAGACCCCGACTGCGACCGCTTAGGTGTTGCAGTACGTGAAGGCGACGACTATGTTCTCATGACAGGTAACCAGGGCGGTGCTGTGCTCTTAAACTACATCTTAAGCCAGCTTAAGGAAAAAGGCACTCTCCCCGACAATGCCCTTGTGTTCAACACAGTTGTTACAAGCGACCTTGGCGACAGAGTATGTGAAAAATACGGAGTAGGCGTTGAAAAAACACTTACAGGCTTTAAGTTTATCGGTGATAAAATCCACAGACATAAGCACTCTGACCAGAAGCCCTTCCTCTTTGGTTATGAGGAAAGCTACGGTTACCTTATTGCTCCCTTCGTACGTGACAAGGACGCTGTTCAGTCCTCCCTCATGCTTTGCGAAGCGGCCGCCTTCTACAAGGCACAGGGCAAGTCTCTTTACGATGTTCTGCAGGACATCTACGCAGAGTTCGGCTATTATAAGGACTTCTTAAAGAGCGTAACTATCCCCGGTGCTGACGGTGCTGAAAAAATCAAGAGCATTCTTGCCGCTTTGCGTGCTAACCCCAAGAGCGAGGTTTGCGGCATTGCCGTAAAGGATGTTCAGGACTTTACAACTGCCGAAATGATTGTTAAGGGCTTCCCCAGAAGCAACGTTCTCAAGTACATTTTATCCGACGGCTCATGGATTGCTATCCGCCCCTCGGGTACAGAGCCCAAGTGCAAGTTCTACTACTCTGTTGTAGCTGAAAACGCTTCCGCAGTAGAAGAAAAGCTCGCAGCTATCCGTAAGGAATTCGAACCTGAAGTATAAAAACAAAAAAGCACTCCAACGGGAGTGCTTTTTGTTTTTTATGAATTGAAAGCTCCGCTTTCGTGAATTGTACTTCGCACATGAATTGTTGCTTCGCAACATGAAATGAATTTCTCCGAAATTCATTTCATGTTGAAACTCCTACGGAGTTTCTTCGATAATGCCCATGGGGCAATTCATAACGCAAAGCGTCAATTCATACAAAGTAATTCATGCCGAAGGATATTCATTCAAAATAAAAATCTCTCCTTTCGGAGAGATTTTTTATTTTGACAGTATCACCTTATCATCCATCATAGCTGTTCCGCTTGATGCTTCAAACAGATAGAGTAGCTGTTCAATGGTAAGGTTTTTCTTTTCTTCGCCCGACACATCAACCACAACACGGCCCTCGCTCATCATAATAAGGCGGTTGCCAAGTGCAATTGCATCGTGCATATTATGTGTAATCATTAACGTTGTAAGGTTGTTCTTTTTAACAAGCCTGTCGGTAATTTCCAGTACCTTTGCGGCAGTTTTGGGGTCAAGTGCCGCAGTATGCTCGTCAAGGAGCAGAATTTTCGGCTTTTTTAAAGTTGCCATCAAAAGCGTTACCGCCTGCCTCTGACCGCCCGACAAAAGCCCCACCTTTGTGGAAAGCCTGTTTTCAAGGCCCAAATCCAGCTGAGAGAGCAGCTCACGGTAGTATTCACGGTTTTTCTTGGTACAGCCACGCTTAAGCTTACGCTTAACGTCACGCCTTTCGGCAATGGCAAGGTTTTCCGCAATTTCCATATCGGGCGCAGTGCCCTTCATAGGGTCCTGGAACACCCTGCCTATAAACTTTGCTCTTTTGTGCTCGGGCATATCTGTAACATCAACGCTGTCAATTTCAATTGTTCCGAAATCGGGCTTCCATACGCCTGCAATGGCATTGAGCATTGTGCTCTTACCTGCACCGTTACCGCCGATAACCGTTACAAAGTCGCCCTCGTTAATAGTAAGGTCAAAGCCTGCAAGAGCAACCTTTGCATTTACCGTGCCTGCGTTGAACACCTTCTGCAAATCGGTGATTTTAAGCATCCTTACCACCTCCTGCGTTTATTGACTTTCTCTTGGAGAAATATGTAGTCTTAAGATAAGGAGCAGCAAGGAATATTATAACAA
>JAFUJG010000080.1 GCA_017468215.1 Clostridia bacterium
AAGACTAAAAAAGAGCACCCATGAGGGTGCTCTTTTGATTTGTTGTTATATCAAAAAAGGGGATTTGCCGTGAGCATATCCCTTTTTATTTGGTTTTCGTAGAGTAAATAACTTTATGAAAAAATCCCCGGAACGTTCATTTTAAAGAACATTCCGGGGATATCTACGATGATTTTGACCATTATAGATTAAGCATTAAATCAAGCTTTTTCATATTTGTCCTTTTTAACTCAAAGGAGGAATGAACATACCTGTTAAGAGTAATATTAACGCCGGAATGTCCTAGTATTTCGCTGAGGCTTTTAACATCAAAGCCTATCTCTACGCAATAGGTTGCAAATCTATGGCGAAGCTTATGAAAGGATACTTCCTCAAGATTACACTCTTTAAGACATCTTTTGAATCTGTTTTCCAGAGTTCTCGGTTCCATAAATTTGTCTTCTCTGCCTGTAAGTATATATGAAGAATCGGTGTATGGAAGCTTTGAAAGGAAAACTGCCAGAAAGTCGGGAAGGGGAATAACCCTTATTGAGGAATTGCTTTTCGGTTCTGTGATTATAACCGATGTTTTGGCAGGTGATGTGTCGGATAAATTTTGGATCCGTTGCATGGTTTTTGTCACGCAAATTGTTTTGTTGGACAAGGAAATGTCTTCAAATTTCAGTGCACATACTTCCCCGAGGCGTAACCCTGTATAAAGGCAAAGCAAGATGCCGGCGTTAACGCAATTGGGGTAGTTAAGAAGATAATGGGTCAGTCGGATTTGCATATCATAATCTATTTCTTTTGTGAAACGCCCTGTTTGTTTAATTTTTATGTGTCTGAAATTACAGTTTACGGGGATGTTATTAGCTTGGGCAAAATTAAAGATTAATTTAACAACCGACAAAATATCCTTTACGGATTTTGGACTTAGTGCCCTATGCGTTCTGATATTTCCCTGTTCAAGTTTTAAACTGATAAACCGATTAATAGTGTTTTCGGTTACGTTCTCTATTTTATTTGCTCCGATTGACGGAATAATGTGATTGTTCAGTATGTTTGAATATTTTACAAAGGTAGAATATTTTGTTTGGTTGCGAATTTGCTTTAACCACTCCAGTGCACATTCTGCAACAGTAAAGGAATTATTGCCATTTAAACTTTTCTCTTTTTGACTAAGATTTTTTGCAGCGGTAAGCTTTTGCTTTACCTCTTTATAAGAGTGGGCATACACGGAAGCGTACTTTGCCTTGTTGTTTAAATCGTAAAGGGCTATATATCTGCCTTCCCAACGTCCATCCTTTCTTTTGTAGATGTTCTCTCCTCGTCTTGGCATATTGACATACCTCCTATGACCATAAATTTGACGGAAATTATTTTAACAATGCGAAAAAATTATGTGTTAGAGAAAAAACAACCTAAAATTTAACAGTTAAAAAATTGGTTTTTTGACAAAATTTTCATTTTTTCGAGCTTTACATGTTGACAAAATTAGACACATCATGCTATACTCATTTCATAAAGTTATTTACTCTACGAAAACCATTATCTGTCTGAGGAGGGGAAAAGCGTGGATATGTTATCAGAACATGAAAAAGAAATATTAAAAGAGCGCTTATCTGAAAACATGCAGATGTTGCGAGCGAAGCTGGGGCTTTCACAGTCTAAGCTTGCGGAAATTATGGGGGTTTCAAGGCAAACTGTCAATGCGGTAGAAACCGGAAGACAGAAAATGTCGTGGAGCTTATTTATTTCTTTGATTCTTTTTTTCTCTTATAACAAGGGAACAAGGGAATTGCTGCCGGTTGTAAAGCTGGATATGAAAAAGTTAGAAAAATACTTATCAAATAAGGAGTGAACGTGAAATGGCTATTATTGACAGAATAAAGTACGACGGACCGCAGGATGCCTCCCCTTGGTTAATACACAAGTACCCGGGAGAACAGTTTGTGCTCGGCTCTCAGCTGATTGTTAATCAGGGTCAGGAAGCACTGTTCTTTAAGGGCGGCGAAGCATTGGACTTGTTCGGTGCCGGAACACACACCTTGCATACAGGCAACCTTCCGCTTCTCAAGAAGCTTGTAAACCTGCCTTTTGGCGGTGAAACACCCTTCTCGGCTGAGATTTATTACGTTAACAAAACCTCAAAGCTTGATATGAACTGGGGAACAGCAACCCCCTTCCAGCTCGAAGACCCCAAGTACGGATTGATTCTTTCCATAAGGTCCCACGGTAAGTACGGTCTCAGAATTACAGACTCGAGAATGTTTGTAAACGAGCTTGTGGGTGCAATCCCTCACGGAGCTACAGTTAATTATCCTTTTGTTGCAAGCTACTTCAGTGGACTTTTGACAACATATGTTAAAACTGTTATATCCAACTTTATGATTAAGGAAAAGATTTCCTTCCTTGAGGTTACTGCATATTTGAGAGAGCTCTCCGAGGCATGCCAGAAGGAAATTTCCAAGGAATTTGACAAGTACGGTGTTGAAATACAGAATTTCTTTATTGAAGCTATTACGCCTCCGAAGGATGAATTTGAAAAACTTCGCACATATAAGGAAGAACTGTCTATGGGTAACGACTTCTACAGACAGAGACGCTCCTTTGATGTTATGGAAAAGCTTGCAGACAACCCCAATGCGGGCGGTATGGCAAATGCAGGCATAGGCCTTGGTATGGGCCTTGGCATGGCTCCCAACATGGGTAATATGTTCGGTGCTATGGGAACAAATATCGACACAAACCCCACTCAGAGTGCTCAGGGCAAGCTTTGTCCCAAGTGCTCCGCACCTGTTGCTGACGGCGTTAAGTTCTGCGGCAACTGCGGCGAAAGGGTTGTGAAGGCAGTTGTTTGTCCGGTATGTAATCACGAAAATCCGGAAAACACAAAGTTCTGCGGCAACTGCGGCAATAGGCTTATGAACAAGTGCAGCAAGTGCGGAACAGAAAATGACTTGGGTCAGAAGTTCTGCGGTAACTGCGGAAACAAACTGTAAGAAATAAACTGTAAAAGAGGGATCGTGAAAAATGGGCAGATATATAGCGTTTTTTTGCATGAATAACAGATTGCTGCAATATGATATTGACAATCTGCTTAATAACTGTGAGGACAATTATGTACTCAGCGGTACGATTCCATCTGCAAATAAAATCCTGTTTCCCGTAAAGTGCGAAAACTCCGCTTATTATCTGTCGGGAGGAGTTAAAAACTGGAAGGTAGTCTGTGACGGCGAAGAAGTTACCGACCGCCGTGTGATAACTCACGGAAGCTACATCAGTTTTACCTCGAAAAAGGTTTCTTATTCCGTGCTCATTGTTGATGCGGCAAAGCACAGCATGGTATCAAAGTGCTACTCTGTTAAAGCACAGGATAAGGTTTTCATAGGCAGAGCAACAGAAAACAACGTTGTTATCGACATAAACGGAAGCGTTTCCAGAAAGCATGCGGCAATCAGAGTTGACGGCAGCTCCAAAGGCTTTATTGAAGACCTTTCGGGACATACAGGCGTGTTCCTTAACGGCAAAAATGTTACATCTGCCGAATTAAGATGCGGCGATGTTATCTGGATTATGGGTAATGCTATCTGCTTTATGGGCAGTTTTATCATCGTGCCCGGTCATATGAGCGTAAACGGCATGGAGGAAGTAAAGGGCTTTGACGTTGCTCAGAGCGATGAAAAAGAGGACGAGGAGACATACGTAAGAACTCCCAGAATACTTAAGTCTCTGGATAAAAAGAAAATCCTTATTGATGCTCCCACACAGCCTCAGAAATCAAAAATGCAGCCCTTTATTCTGGTGGCAGGCCCTTCTGCTACAATGGCTCTTGGTATGATAGCAAGCTTTGGCGTTACAGTAGCAAATGCTCTTAACGGCGGAAATATTGCCACTACAATTACAGGCGGCGTTATGGTTGTGAGCATGCTTATGGGTTCTTTGATGTGGCCGTCACTTATGAGAAGCTACAACAAGAGACAGGAAGAAGCCAACGAAAAGTACAGGATAGAAAAATACAGATATTATCTTGGCGAAAAGGAAGCCGAGATTAAGAAAATATATGACCGAAACGGCAGAATATGGAACGAAAACATGCTTCCGTCAACCGACAAGCTGGCAGGAATAGTTCGTGACAGAAGCCGTAATTTGTGGGAGCGAAGCTACGCCGACGAGGATTTCCTGGACGTAAGGCTCGGTCTTGGCGAAAGAGAGTTCGAAACCGAAATCCAGCATCCCCCAAAGGGTTTTGTGCTTCATGACGATACCCTTGTGGACGAGGCTATTGCTCTTGCAGAAAAATACAAAATGCTTAAAAATGTGCCTGTGAGCGTTTCCCTCAGGGATAAGCGTGCCATAGGCATTGTAGGTGAGGGCGGTAATATATTCAACCTGCTCAGATGCATTGTATTGAACATTGCTGCACTTCATTCTCCCGATGATGTTAAGATTTGCGTTGTGTGCAACGAGCTTCAGAAGGAAGAAGTTGAATGGGTGAAGGACCTTCCCCATTGCTGGAACGGTGCAAAAACTGCCCGCTACTTCGTAACAAACCAGTCAGAGGCACACAGACTGTTTAACGAAATGGATGAAAAAATTCAGGAGAGAGAAGCCCTTATCGGTAAGGACGATGCAAGGCTTCCGCACATTGTTGTAATAGTGCTGGACGAAACCCTTGTGGAAAACGTTCCTTTCTACAGATATCTGATAGATACAGAAAACAACGCAGGTATTTCGGCTATATTTCCTGCAGAGCGTTTTAACAAAATTCCCAAGGAATGTAACGCTATCATACAGCACGAAGGCGATGTTTGCGGTATTTACATAAAAAATGAAAACAATAACAGATTTATAAAATTCAAGGCAGATGCATTCTCGTTGCAGGATGCAAGGAAAATGGGTCAGAGTATGTCACAAATCCCTGTGAAGATTGAAAAAACAATGCTCAGCGTTCCCGACCGTGTTACCTTCCTCGACATGTACCGTGTGGGTAACATTGACGATTTATCTATTGTACAGAAATGGGAAAACAACATGTCGGACAAAACCCTTGCTGTTCCCATTGGCGTGAAGGCAGGCGGCGAGCTGTTTAATCTTGACATTCACGAAAAGTATCACGGCTGTCACGGTCTGGTAGCAGGTATGACGGGCTCCGGTAAGAGTGAATTTTTACAGGCGTTTATCCTTTCGGCGCTGATTAATTACAGCCCCAACGAGATCGCATTTGTGCTTGTTGACTTCAAGGGCGGCGACATGGCAAGACCGTTTTTGAAGATACCTCATCTGTCTGCCACCATTTCCAACCTGTCGGGTAACATTCTTTACAGAGCGTTGGTTTCCCTGGAGGCAGAGGTAAAATCAAGACAGAAAATGTTCAATGAAGCAGCTTCAAAGCTGGGCATTGATAAAATCGACATTAATTCCTATCACAAATATTTCAAGGAGGGAAGGCTCACATTGCCCTTGCCTCATCTTGTAATCGTAATTGACGAGTTTGCACAGCTCAAGGCACAGCAGCCTGAGTTTATGGCAAAGCTTGTTGAAATTGCTCAGGTGGGCCGAAGCTTAGGTATCCATCTGATACTTGCAACACAGAAGCCCAGCGGTGTAGTTGACCCCCAGATATGGAGTAACTCAAGGTTTAAGGTGTGCCTTAAGGTTTTGGATAAGCAGGACAGTATTGAAATGATTAACAGGCCCGATGCGGCACTTATCAAGGCTCCGGGACGAGCATACGTCCAGGTTGGCTACGATGAAATCTTTGAACAGCTTCAGTCCGGATACAGCGGTGCAGACTATATTCCGCAAAACGAATATACGGACGATGAAAACGTAACCGTAAAGCTGATGGACTCTGCGGCAATGCCCATAAGAGTGGCACGCAGTGCAACAGGCAGCTTAAAGAGCGGCAAGACACAGCTTGAGGAAGCGGTAAACAAAATCGTTCAGATTGCCAAGGAAAAAAATCTGAAGGCTAAATCCTTGTGGATGGAGCCTCTGCCAGACACACTTTATCTTTCCAACTGCAGGGAAGATATGAGTGCAGACTTTGAGCAGGCATGGGATAACGATTATTCTGTAACTGCAACCTTGGGTAAGATTGATATTATCGAAACACAAAGGCAGATTGCGCTTAATATTTCCCTTGCAGAAAGCGGACATATTGCAATTTACGGTTCCTCGGGAACGGGCAAAACAACGCTTTTGCAGACAATTATCTATTCACTCGTCACAAGGTATTCTCCCGAAATGCTCAACATTTTCGCATTTGACTTTGGCGGCAGAAACCTTGGCAATCTTTCCTTGCTTCCTCATTGTGTAAATGTGGCTTTCGGCGACGAGGAAGACAAGATTGCATTTATGTTTGAACAGATTTTGGAATGTATTGAACAGCGAAAGAGACTGTTTGCAGAAAACAACTGTGCAACATACGAGGCATATCTTGCCACAACAAACAATAAGTTGCCTGCGGTAATCATGGTTCTTGACAATTATGCGATTTTTCGTGAAAAAATGTTCAAGAACGAGGATGATATTGTAAGGATTGTAGCCAATGCAAAGGCTTACGGTATTTATCTGATTGTAACAGGTAACAGCAAAAATGCTATCTATTACAAGGTTTCGGAGCATATTTCCAACAATATTACACTCCGCATGAACGACAGAATGAACTACCGTGACATTCTTAATGTAACTGTGCCCATTGAGCCGGACAGCATCAAGGGCAGAGGCTTGACCGTTTACAACAAGAAGGCGGTGGAATTCCAGGCAGCTATGGCTCTTGAGGCTGAAAACGAAGCCGACAGAACAGATAAACTATGCAATCTGTACTCAAAAATGGCAGAAAGCTATAAGGGTAGGAGCATAGCTAATATGTATGGAGCAGGAAGCTCTCCGCAGCCTGCTGCTGAAAAGGAAGTAAGCAGAACTCCTGCGGTAACCGTTAAGAAAAAGGCACCCTCTGTTTTGCCCGGAGTTAATGATGATGCACATACACTTGTATGCGGCTCATCGGTTGTCAGCGGACAGCTTCAGGGCTTTGAGCTTAAGGCTATGAAAAATGTCTTTATAGGTATTGATGAAAATGTGTATCCCGACAGGATTATCACAAGGGTAACAGAGTTTGAAAACTCTTTGTGCTACGCCTTTGGCCGTGAGGCTATAAACGACGGAAAGACGAAAAATCTTTCAACTGAGGGCGATATACACGCTATGATTGAGTATCTTATAGGCGAGGTCAACGAAAGAGAGAGCGAGCTTGAGATGCTCAGAGCAGCAAATATCGACGAAGCGGAAATCTACGGCTATATGCAGAAGTATAAACGCATTTTCCTTATTATAAGAGATTTTGCACACTTCTACGATGTAATAAGCGATGATGACCTGAAGGTGCTTCTTACAATTATAAGAAAGCAGAGCCAGATGGGCATTTACATTGTTACAACCGACAACATCGACAGGATTGAAGCATATTGCGATACTGCACTGTATCTTGAACTGGTAAAAACAGAGCAGGGCCTTATTATAGGCGGAAATATCAGCGACAAATATTCCGCAAGGCTTAGCAATAAGTTCTCCGAAATTCCTGTTGGTGAAAGAAATAAAAAGCTTAACGAAAACCAGGCATTTATGTATAACGGTGCAAAATGGTCAGTAATTGAAATCAACTGAAAAGGACGGTGATAGAATTGGATTTGTCAAAAAATATGTTGCGCTTATCCTATGATGAGTATTACATGCTGATGTGTCTTATGGGCACTGACAGTATTAAAGCTACCTTTGCCGATAGGTATGATGGCATTACTGAAGACGCATTTGCCGAAATGTGGATTAAATGTGAAAATTCCCTTGTGGAAAAGGGTCATCTTCTCAGAGACGAGGCGTCCCTTCACCTTAATGCAGGCCTGTACTTCCTTCTGGCAGAATGTATCGATGCAAGGAAAGTTTATAATATTCAGCTTACGGATAGTGCAAAGGATGTTCGTGACATTACGTATTTTGAAGGCAACAATACTCTTGTTTGTATCAGAAATCTGACAGAGAACGAGGAGGTTGGGGTTTATCTTTCGCCTAAAAAGTCAGAATACGAAACTGTTACGGAAAAATTCATCAGACAGGGTATGGAAGACGGCGAAATGGGAGCTGTCCTTACACAGCAGGAATATGTGACAATGATGGCAAATGCCAATATGGGCAACATGGATAAGGCTAAGCAGGTCTTTGGGGATGCACCGGAGGTATATGCAATCGATTTGATAAATGCCCTTAAAAAATCCTGCGGGATGCTTTCGATTAATGAGTATATTGAAGATGATGTAATGAACTACAACATTTTGTCGGGTGAAAAGTTCTTCTGGGCAGTTTTTGCCGAAGGCGAGGACTCGGTAGGCTTTAAGCTTATTAAACCGGACGAAGTAAAAGAGGCAATACGACTGACAATGGACTACAAGGGAGGCAATTGATGTGACGGAAAAATTAACCTTTTCGGTATATGTTCCCGGGATAAATGAAACCTGTGATTTTTCCGTTCCTGCAGATATGTCAGTCAGAGAATCCGTCAAGCTCATAAAAAAGCTTCTGATGGAGGAGTATTGGGGCAATGTGCCCGTATCACAGAGCAGAGGATGCCTTATGAAAATGAGCGATGCAACTGTTCTCAACGATGCTTTGAGCTTTGCACAGCTTGGTGTTTCATCCGGCGAAAGATTAATTTTGGTATAAGGCGGTGTAGGGAGAATGGCAGTTTTTAGAATAAACTACTCGAGAGTTATCTCTCAGGCTAATTCAATGTCGAATCTGGCAGGCGACCTCTCAAGCGAAATACGAAAGCTTGAAGGTATGCTCAGCGACGTAAGGTCAAACTGGAAAGGCCCTGCATCCGAAGCTTATCAGAGACAGCTGAGTAATCTTATTGCAGATATGAAACGCACAAAAAGCAAAATGACAGGCGTTTCGAGCACAATTAAGAGCGTTGCAAGAAGAATTCAGGCAGAGGACGAAAGAGCTGCTGAAAGAGCAAGGAAGCTTAATTCGGGAAAATAATCCCGAGGGAGGTATGAATATGGAAAGTGCGGTACAGCCTGTGCAAGGCGGAATAGGAAGCACAGTATTATATCTGGCTGTTTTATTGGTTGTAATAGCTTTGGTGACGTTTATTAGACGAAGATAATAGCATCGAAGCAAAAAAATAATTAATTTATTCAATTTTGAAAGGAGAAATCTATTATGGCAAACGCATGGTCAGTAACAACGGAAAGGCTTACTTCTTCGGCAAATATTCTTGACGATAAAGTAGCACAGTACAATTCACAGTGGGGCAAGCTCTACACAGAGGTGCAGAACCTTAAGTCCTCTCAGTGGCAGGGTGTAGCAAGCGATGCTTTTAACACTAAGCTTGAATCCTACAGAAACGATTTCGAAGAATTGGCAAAGGTATTGGAAAGCTATAGAGACTTCTTAAAGTCTGCTGCTGAAAGATACGAAAAGACAGAAGAAGCTGTTAAGGACGCTGCCGGAAATCTTAACGCCGGTGCATAAGAAAAAATAATTAGGAGGATTTAAAAATGGCTACGATAAAAGTTGATTCTACAGTAATGAGAGATAAGGCCGGTATATTCAAGAACGTTGCAACATCTATCAAAACTCTCACAGACGAAATGACACAGGAAATCGAAAGCTTACGCAGTGCGTGGGAAGGCGAATCCGCAGAAACAACAGTTAACAAGTTCAAGAGCTTAGCAGCTACATTCGAAGAAAAGTACGAGACAATCAATCAGTACGCATCCTTCCTTGAAGAAGCTGCAAATGCATACGACGAAGCAGAAAAGGCTGTTACTCAGGGTGCAGAAGGTACACAGGCTTAATTTGAGATTAAGGCGAGGGCGTATGGGATTTAACTCCCCTCGCCTTATCATAACAGAGACATATGTTAACCTGATATATGCCTTTGTATAGTTTTAAATTAAGGAGGTGTAGAAAGTGCCTTACATAAAAGTTGACACCAGAAGACTTTCAGGCTTTGGTAATACATCGGCAGCTGCACGAGGCCGTGTGGGAAGTATTAAGTCATCCTTTTCGTCAATCGGCAGTGCGTTGGACTGGGACGTTAAAGCGTGCTCGGGTATAAACAGAACAATCGGCCAGATTAACAATGAGCTTTCTAACGAAATGGCAAGCTTAAAAAGGATGGAAGCCTTCTTTGATATGGCTGTCAGAAAATACAACGATGCTGACGAGGCAAAGCCCGAAGCTAAAAAGGTGCATACATCATCTGTTCAGAAAATTGTTCCCGGAAATTTCAGAAGCACAACCAAGAACGCTACGCTGACAAGTATTCTGAAAAGCAACAATATTGTTAAAGCGGGATTAGTTAAAGTTAACAAGGAAGATAACGCATTTGTAGAGCTGATTAAGAAAATAGCTCTTGAAGTTGGCGTTGTGGGTAGCGTCACAGGTCTTATTGATGCCGCATATAAGGCATCTAAGGGTCAATATATAGATGCTGTTGAAACATTTGGCGATATGGTAAAGGGTGCAGCTAAAACATGGCCCGATTTAGCTAAAATTATAGGTGATATACGTGGACCATCACGTTTGGCTACTTCTA
>JAFUJG010000081.1 GCA_017468215.1 Clostridia bacterium
AAAAACATTTATAAAGAAGTTTGTATGATGCTTAAAAGAGATATCGGAAACATTGGCGAGGATATCGCCGTAAAAAAGCTGAAAAAGCTTGGGTATAAAATTATAGAGCGTAATTTTAATGTGCCGAGGGTCGGTGAAATCGATATTGTTGCACAAAAGAAGGATTACCTTGTTTTTGTTGAGGTAAGGCTCAGGAAAAACGTGCTGCACGGCTCAGGTGCGGAAACAGTTGATGTGCATAAGCAAAAAAAGCTTGTGCGTGCGGCTCTTACGTATATGAAAAAGCACAATCTTAACAATGTGCCTGCAAGGTTTGATGTTGTGTCAATAACAGGCGACGGAAAAGAACACACCATTGAAGTGATTGAGAATGCTTTTGATACAAATTAGGCGGACAGTCCCCATTGGTCAAAAATTATGCAATACTTTCAAAAAAAGTATTGCATAATTTTGCATATGGGTGTATAATCATTCGTATTAAAGGAGATGTTACCATGAATTTGACCGAAATTAAGGAGCTTGATAAAAAACATTTTATGAACACCTTTGGCGAAAGAACCCCCGTTGCCTTTGAAAAGGGCGAGGGGATGTATCTTTATACAGAGGATGGCGAAAAGTATCTGGATATGTTTGCAGGCATTGCAGTTAACGTATTAGGATACAATCATAAAGAGTTTACCGCTGCTTTAACAGAGCAGGTGGGAAAGCTGTTGCATACATCAAGCCTTTATTATATAGAAAGCCAGGCAAAGCTTGCAAAAAAGCTTACCGAATTATCCTGTGCAGATAAGGTTTATTTTGCAAACAGTGGTGCCGAGGCAAACGAAGCGGCAATAAAGCTTGCAAAGATTTATTTTTATAAAAAGGGCGTGGAGAAGTACGAGGTTATAAGCCTTAAGTCCTCCTTCCACGGACGAACTCTTGCAACCGTTGCGGCAACAGGCCAGGAAAAATACCAAAAGCCCTATTATCCGCTTATTCCCGGCTTTAAGCAGGTTGAAATCAATAATATCGAAGCACTTAAAGATGCAATTACAGATAAAACCTGTGCAATACTTCTTGAACCGGTGCAGGGCGAAAGCGGCGTACATCCTGTTGACGATGCATATATAAAAGAAGTACGACGCATATGCGATGAAAAGGAAATTATCCTTATTTTTGACGAAATACAGACAGGTATCGGCAGATGCGGCAAAATGTTCTGCTACGAAACCTTAGGCGTTGAGCCCGATGTGTTTACTTTAGCAAAGGCATTGGGTAACGGCGTGCCGATAGGTGCTGTATGTGCAAAGGACTTTGTGGCAAAGGGCTTTGAGCCGGGTGACCACGGCGGTACCTTTGGCGGTAATCCTTTGGCAACAAGGGCAGGTCTTGCGGTGCTGGAGGCAATGGAAAAGGAAAGCCTTTGTGAAAACGCCGAAAAAATGGGTGAGTATATTGAAAGCGAGATTAACTCAAACCTTAAAGATAAGGTTAAAGAAATCCGCCGTAAGGGCTTAATGATAGGCATTGAGCTGCCCGAAGGTGCACAGGAGGTGCGAAAGAAGCTTTTTGAAAAGAAAATTCTTGTGGGTGCTGTGGGTAACACCCTCCGTGTACTGCCACCCCTTGTAATAGGAAAAGAAGAAGCGGATATATTTATCAAAGCACTTGCAGAAGTGCTTTGATAAGTGCAGAATGCAAAATACAGAGTGCAAAAAGAGGGAATAAATTTTGCAAAACAAAATTTATTTTTATTACGTAGAAAGGATTACACAATATGAAACATTTACTTACATTGCATGATTTAACAACAGAAGAAATCAACCAGATTTTAGATTTGGCGAAAAAGTTAAAGAGCGATTTAAAAAAGGGCATTGTCAATGAGCCTTTAAAGGGCAAAACCCTTGGTATGATTTTCTCAAAATCATCCACAAGAACAAGAGTATCCTTTGAGGTTGGTATGGGTCAGTTGGGCGGCAGAGCTTTGTTCTTATCCTCCAACGATATTCAGCTTGGCAGAGGCGAGAGCATTTACGATACCGCAAACGTGCTTTCACGTTATCTTGACGGCATCATGATAAGAACATACGCACAGAGCGATGTTGAAGATTTGGCAAAGTACGGCTCTATTCCGATTATTAACGGTCTTACAGACCTTGTTCATCCCTGCCAGATTTTGGCTGACTTCCAGACAATTGAAGAATACAAGGGCAAAAGAAGCGATTTGAAGATTGCTTATGTAGGCGACGGTAACAATATTGCACATTCGCTCCTTTACGGTAGTGCTAAGTTAGGTGTTGATATAGCTGTTGCATCACCCGAGAACTATACCTGCAACGAGGAAGTTGTGGCAAACGCAAAGGACGATGCAAAAAAGACCGGTGCACAGATTATACTCACAAACGACCCCAAGGAAGCAGTAAGACAGGCTGACGTTGTTATTACAGACACATGGTGCTCCATGGGTCAGGATGCTGAAAAGCAGGAAAGAATAAAGGCGTTCCAGGGCTTTGGGGTAGACAAGGCACTCTTTGGTCTTGCTAAAGACGATGCAATCTTTATGCACTGTTTGCCTGCATACCGTGGCTATGAAGTGGCAGAGGAAATTATTGACGGACCTATGAGCGTTATTTTCGACGAAGCAGAAAACAGACTGCACGCTCAGAAGGCTGTTATGCAACTTCTCATGAGTGAGTAAACGTTGCAATTACCCAATCAAAGTGAACTGATTTGGCAAAAGGATTTGATTATTATGAACAAGTATTTTGAGGTGCGTCGTGCCAGTAGAGACGATGCCGAGGCAATAAGACAGATTACCGCAGAGGCCTTTGAAAAGTACTGCGAAATGGCAGAGCTTGAGACCATTGCGGCACTTAATGAAACCATTGAGGATATACACCGTGACATTGAAGAAAAAATCGTTCTTGTGGCGTATATCGACAACGAGGTTGTAGGCAGCGTAAGAGTAGGTATCAACGAAGATACCATGGAGGCATATTTAAGCCGTTTCGGTGTAAGTACAAAATACCAGAACCTTGGTATAGGAAAGGCACTTATGAACATGGTGGACATTACCATGCGTCATAACAAGGTAAAACGGATTTGTCTGCACACGGCATCAAAGGTTTTTTCATTGGTGCGTTTTTACTACGGCAGAGGCTTTTATATCGACTCCACAAGCAAGGACAGGGGCTATGTAAGATCACTTCTTGTTAAAGACTACGAGTAGCTATGCTGATTTATAAATTATATGGATACAAAATAAGACCGACGGTGTGTTAACGTCGGTCTTATTTTATAGATAAAAACAGTTGTTTATGGTATGATTTAATTGGAAAGCGGGAAAGCTTTGTACACTGATACAGGAGGTAATAAAAATGAAAAAAATTACTAAAAAAACTGTCGATAACTTCAGACAGTGGTTAATAGCAGAAGAAAAATCCCAAGCAACAACAGATAAGTACACCGTAGATGTAAGAGCATTTATAACTTTTTTGAATGGTGAAAACATTACAAAAGAAAAGCTTTTGAAATATAAAGGCATGCTCATTAAAAACTATGCACCCGCAAGTGTAAATTCGGTAATTGCTTCAATTAATTGTTTTTTAAAATTTTTGGGACTGCAAAGCATGAAGGTTAAAAGCTTGAAAATTCAGAAAAGAATTTTTACAGATAAAGAACGGGAACTGTCGAAGGAGGAGTACAAAGGTCTTTTGCGAGCCGCAGAAAAAAAGAAGAATAAAAGAATTTTTCACCTGATGCAGACCATATGTGCAACAGGTATAAGAGTAAGCGAGGTAAAATACATTACTGTCGATGCAGTGAAAGCCGGTAAAGTGCAGATTGACTGCAAAGGAAAAATGCGTGTTGTGATGATACCGGGCAAGCTTTGCAAGGCATTGGAGAAATATGCAAAGAGCCGTAAAATAGAAAAAGGCCCCATTTTTGTGACAAAAAACGGGAACCCTATGGACCGAAGCAATATATGGCATGATATGAAAAAGCTTTGTTAAGATGAAAATGTGTCAAAAACAAAAGTTTTTCCTCATAATTTGAGGCATCTTTTTGCCAGAACTTACTATTCTATGCAAAAAGATATAGTTCGCCTTGCAGATATACTTGGGCATTCGAGCATT
>JAFUJG010000082.1 GCA_017468215.1 Clostridia bacterium
ATGTTTTGCACTACAGTCCGAACAAACCTCTCGGAGTACAGCGTATACCTTCGGGTTTCTTCGAACTGTTCTGACCTATTTTCTTGCACACCTAAGAATTCAACGTCGTTGAAATTATGGATTAAAAACACCTAAAACAAGGCGGATTTTTTCGCCTTGTTTTTTTCATTCCATTGACTTTATTTCCCTTAGGGTATATAATATAGATAACTATATTTTACAAGGAGGAAATCCCATGAAAAAAGTTTTATCATTGATGTTAGCTTTTTCGATGATATTAAGTATTTTTGCGGCACTTCCGTTAATTTCAACCGCTGCAGAAGTAACACTTAATGCATCCACAAGCTACACTCACGCTTCAATCAAGGGCAAAGTAACCATGCACGGTTATCCTTCACGCCCCTATGCTCTGTCCTGGGCAAGCAGCTCCGACGGCTACAGAACAGGCTACATTGCGTTCCCCTTCGGTGATGTTAACCTTACAGGTCAGCATATCTCCAAGGCAACGTTAAACCTTACAATTTCAAAAACACAGAACATGAACGAGAGTAACTCAGGCGTAAACATTTACGCAGTTGATTACTCCCTCGTTGACGGCACACAGGCTCCCACAAGCGACATTTTGCTTGCTAACTACAAAGTTCCGTCTGCTGTTCAGTCTCAGGGCGATTATACATACCCTGTATCAATCGACATTGACTTAACCGAATACTTAGAAACATACCCCGACGCAGAAGGCGTGGGCATCCAGTTTACAAACCGTGACGACGAGTTTTCCCTTAGAGGTATGATTGGTTTTTATGGCTACGACGAGGGTGCAAACGCTCCCACACTCACACTTGAGTACGGTGCAGAGGCTAACCTCAGCGTAACAATGGCAACCGAAGATGAAAAGTGGGCTGACCAGAAGGATTTCACAGGACTTTACGCAGGTGATGAGTTCGAAATTACAGAAGATGTTGCTCCCACAGTTATAAAGACCGGCAGCAAGTACTATATGCGTGATGCAATTAACCCTGTAACCTTAAAGGCAGGCAACAACAGCCTTGCAATCAGCTACAAGGCTATTACAATAGCATCTGCTGACACAAGCTTTGCTGCTCCTACTGTTATCTCCGGAGGTAAGGCTGCACTTCCCTTAACACTTACAGCCCAAACAACAGATGGAGACAAGGTAACAGTTCCCGTTACATGGGCACAGGTTAGTAGTGACACATACGAGGCAGACCTTATCGACATTACTGTTACAAAGCAGGTTACCGTGCTCTCTTGCGATTCTTCCCTTTCCCGCTTCACCTCCTCGGGCAATTCCGACGGTGCAAACTTTAGTACATATAACGATATCGCTCTTTCAGTCGGTGGCGGCACAGTTATTTTAGATACAGCTTTCACAGTTGAAAGCGGCACAAATATGCTTATTATGTACGGCGATAGCTCTACAACAGCGTTTGGCTCTGCCGCAGCACTTTTAAGATTTTTTGCAAACAAAAATGCAAACGACGAATACGTTTTTGAATACTACAACGGCACATGGGCACAGTCCGACATAGTTTGTGAATACGGTGTAGACTATCTTCTCCGTACAGAGATTGACGTTACAAACAAAACCTATAGCCTCTACATCAGTGCAGACGGTGACAGCTTTGAACTTATCAATCCTTCTCCTGCCGCTTTCCGTGGCAGTAACGTCTCTGTAATCGACAGAATGTTCTTCTCCGGCGATGTAGAAATTACAGACTTCCGTGCACATTGGATTGACGGTTACAGTGTAATTACAGTTTCCCCCGTGAACGAAGATGGCGAAGTTGTTGCCGATGAATACACACTTAAGTGCACAACAGGCTCTACATACACAGCAAGCTATCTTCCTGCCCTTTTAGAGCATGAGGGCAAGCTTCTTATTATGGAAGACGTGAACTACGCTCCCTCCATCAAGGTTACAAGCGACAGCACTTTAAATGTTCGATACAACGAAGTAACACTTGCTTCTTATGATGACATTGTAACAGTTCTTGTACAGGGCGATTCCACAATCAACCTTCCCGAAACTGTTAAGCTTACCTTCTCCGACAACCAGATTGTTTCCGTACCTGTAAACTGGGACACTTCCTCCGTTGAAAAGGACACCGTAGGTGAATATGAAGTTACAGGTAATATCGAAGGTTTATCTGACACAAAAATCACAGCAACAGTTAAGGTAAGAGAAGTTACAAATCTTCCCAAAACAAGTGAAAACACAGTTGTTACAAATAACGGCGGCTGGAACTGGTATGTTGAGCCTTCCGGTACACATATCCAGCCCGGTGACGAGCTTGCAACCAGGTTTGAATCAGGTCAGTACACATCCAACAACGGCTATGTATTCCAACATGACAAAACCTACATGGGTTGGGTTGAAGACGGCGGTGACATAGTTATCGGTGAGTATAACCACGATACTGACGAATACAAGAGGGTTGTTATTCACGAAAAGCTTGAAAGTGACGACCATAACAACCCCGCTGTAGTAATTCTTCCCGACGGTAGAATTATGGCAGTTTACACAATGCATACAAACGAAGCTTATGTGTACTATCGTGTTACAAAGAATCCTGAAGACATTTCCGAATGGAATGACGAACAGTTCTATCTTTGTCAGAGCGTAACACCCGATGACACAAATGTGTACTACGCAACCTACCCCTCCGTTTTCATGGTACATGACGACGAAGGTATCATCGGCAATGATGTTATCTATATGGGTTGGAGAGGCGTTCACTGGAAACCCACATTTGCAAAGTTCTCTATGCCCGATGAAGATGGCAAGTGTGAAACAATTATGAACCAGACACAGTTTGCCAACACAACCTACGGCTACTCCACATATGATGGAGCGGACGCTCCTAATGCTAAAGCCGACGGCGGTAAGACCGACAGCGGCCGCAGACCCTACACAAAGTACGATTATGACTTTGAGCGTAACAAGATTTATATCACATTTACGGCAAACCACCCCGATAACGATAAGAGAAATCATATCTACTATATCTATCTCGATATCGAAGACCAGAACCTTTACACAGCAAAGGACAGACTCTTACAGCCCCTTCCCTTTGAAAACCAGCAGTCCTACCGCACACAGGGTGCAAATGGCACCAACGGTCAGTGGGGTATTATAACAGTTGACCTGGTTGACGAGTATCCCGAGCTTTTGGTGTTCAACGCAAGTGAACAGACAGGTCAGTCCTTTAACCCGAGAAGCGGCAACGCAGAGAGACGAGGCTGGACATGGGATATTATGCATAACGAAAAGGGCGAGCCCTGTATCGTTTATGTTGACGTAACTGCAACTCCTCCCGGAGAAGACGGTTCTCTCCCCACCTGGTACGTTGGCGAAGTTGACGGCAACTCCAGAAGCCACCACTACTACTGGTACGCAAGATGGGATACAGATACACAGACCTGGGTAAAAACCTTCCTTACCTATGCAGGTAAATGGTGGCATGAAAATGCAACACAGGAAAGATGCTACTCAGGTGGTTTAACACTTGACCACAACGCTAAAGACGCAAATGTTATCTACCTTTCTATTCCCACAATGGGCGAATACGGCAATATGTTCGAAATTTACCGTTGGGAAAGTGAAGACCACGGTGCAACATGG
>JAFUJG010000083.1 GCA_017468215.1 Clostridia bacterium
CACTATCAATACAGGCTTGACAAAAAATGAAATTATACGCAAGGTTCACAGCATGACTAACGAGCCTTCGGAAAGGCAGGCATTGTACGAGCTGTACCATATAACCGGTGATGATTTGGATAACTACAAGGAGTAAGGAGGAAACATTATGACAAAGAAAAATAATTTTTTTGGTAATCAGGGCTCAGCAATGCTGAGCCCTTCGGCACAAAATAAGGCAGAAGATAATAAAAAAGAAACTGAATTTACGCCTATCAGCCTTGCCGGAAAAAGAATTGTTGAACGTGGAAGCGTTGACGACAAGGTGAGAAGCGGAGCACATAAAACTTACTCCACCAAAAAACTGGCAGAGGAAAAATTTGCATCGGCTATGGGGCGTTTCAGCCAGGAGAATGATAAAATCTCTGTGCCTGATATGCCGCAGACAAAGGGTCGAAAGTTTTTGCCCGGAAACGAAGCACTTGCAGAAAAAATGCAGGAAGCGGAGAGCATTGGATACGACAATTATCTGAAAAACAAGACCGAGAACAAAAAGCCTGATGTAAAAAAGATTTTTTTAAGCGATAACACAAGGGATAGAATAGAGGGCCGGATAGGAAGCCCTGAGACGGCTTTTGAAATAACAAAGAAAAACGGCGATGATTTAAGCTGGGTACAGAGAAGAATTACGGAAACAGGAAGCTCTACCTGGGAAGAATATCTGAACACGGTAACAGAGGATGATGCAGCTGAGTTTAACAGCGAAGTTCTTAACGGTATGGGAATATTGAGCAGAAGCTATGCTCTGGATATAATATCGGCATCGAAGAAAAACAAGGCCAGAAGCGACCTTGTGTCGGCACAGAAGGAGCTGGGCGGTGTAGATATTGAGGAGAGCTATTATGTAAATCTGATTGCAGGGCAGAGAGCTACTGAGCTTAAGGGTGTTAGACCTGAGGATTATGTGTACAGGGGATATCAGCGCTCCGATGATGACGATGAGGATTTTGCCCTTTATATGGGAGAGATATACGACCGTGCGGAGGCAGAAGCTTTGCACAGAGTGTATAATGACGATGAGATTGATATTGCAGCGAGCAACATGTACAAAAATAACGGAGGCTGGTTGCAGAGCGTGATGTCTCCGATGGAAAATGGCGTTGCCCGCAAGGCGTTGGGATTGGCAAATAGGCTTGGCAGACTTACAGACGAGGAGACTGAGAAAGCCGTTGAAATTATGACGAAGGAATCCGAAACCGATGCAATTAACCTGGATAAAACCGCAACTGCCATAAACCGTGCAAGGGAGGCAAACTGGACCGACAGCGTAAACAACCTTAGAGAAAACCCCGACTTTGAAGAAAAAAGTAAGCTTACCAATGAGGATGCACTTGAGGTAAGCATGAAGTACGACCATGGCCCGAAATCGGATATTAATGCTGAATCTGAATTGGACGAAGGTAGAAAGTTTGCGGCAATCGCATTGAATATTCCGTCAGATGATGCAAAGGTGCTTACGGATGAAGAAGTGGCAAGTATTATCTATATTGCACATACAATGGGCGAAAAAGATGGGCAGGCATATTATAAGACATTGAAGGACGATGTGAATGCAAGAAAGATGGATGAACACGTTCGCAAGACAGAACAGTTTGCGACAGCACATCCTTACCTGGCAAGTGCGAAGGAGCATACGGTTGACGCTGTGGCTGCAGGTGCGAAAAATGCAATGTACGCTGCTTCGGATATAATTGGCGGTATAACCGGCAAGGAATATACGCCTATAGACATTAATGACGAAAGGTTTTTCCATGACCGTGACCTTCAGATAACACAGGCAATAACGGATGAAAAGATTAAAAACCCTGCTATCAGAGCTGCGTATAACGTTGGAATGAGCGTTGCAGAGAATGCGTTCAGAACAATTTCTGCAGCAGCAGTGGGCGGAGCAATTGCCGGAGCACCGGGAGCAGCTGCAGGTGCTAAGCTTGCAACGGTGCTGATGGCTTCGAATGCTTATCAAAGTGGCGTTTATGATGCGACTAAACGAGGTGCAAGCAAAGGTGCGGCAATGGCATACGGATTGCTCAGTGGTGGCATTGAGCTCGCAACAGAGCAAATAGGTATTGATAATTTTATCGACATTTTGGAGAAAGCAGTAAAGCACGGAAGCAAGAGCATCCTTTGGGATATAGGCAAGCAGATGACAGCAGAAGGCGTAGAAGAATTCATTGCGGCGGTGGCAGAGCCTATTTACGATGATATGGTGCTGGGCGAAAAATCTCACTTTAACTTGAGGGTTAAAGAACTTGAAGCAAGCGGTATGGACCACAATTCGGCAAGAGAACAGGCGATGAGCGAGCAGGTTGCTGAAGTTTTGACAAGCACTGCTGCAGGCGTTATAAGCGGTGGTATTATGGCAGGAGGCGGTGTTGCAATTGGTAGTGGAGTTAAGGCGGCTTCGGACCTGTCAGCGGCAAACCATGAGCTTAAGAGAATGTCTCCTCACTCTAAGGATAAAGGCAAGTCCATAACTCCTTTAGTCGGCGAGACTGACAGTACAGCTGTTGAGAATGTTTTCGGCAATAATGCAGGTAACATCGAAACATCAGATACAAACAGTGCATCCTCCCGGTTGCCCATGAGTGACAGCACTCTTAGAGAAGGAAACAATGCGGAGAGAATGGCTTCAACCATGAAAAAAGGAACGGACATTGTTATTAACAGGCTTTCTGAGGGCGAATGGTCGGAGGAACACGAGAGTATTTACAATAATGCTGTAAG
>JAFUJG010000084.1 GCA_017468215.1 Clostridia bacterium
CGCCGCTTCCCAGCTTTGTTGCCCAGTTCGCCGTAAGAAGTGCAAGGTCAACATAGTCAATGCCTCGTTTTGCCGCATAGGAGCGTGTTGTCTCGGTATAGAAATTTTTTGTTTCAGGCATCTGACCGGTAAGGGAGTTAAACCGCATTGTGCTGCATATTGATGCAAAAATTACCTTTGCACCCTTCTTTTCAATATCTGTTACGGTTTTTTCCAACAGTGTTTTAAACTCGGCATTTTTATCGCCTTGCCTGTCTCTTTCAAGGATTCCGTAGGATAATATAACAATATCTGATTTTTTGATTTTTTCGTATTCCGGCTTTTTTGTTATACCCGAGAGTAAATCGCCCACTGTGGCTGCATTTATAATGTCAGCTTCATCTCTGGCAAAAAGCATAAGGCTTTTTCCCCATTCGTGAGCCCAGTCGTCACCAAATATGTAAATTTTGCTTTTTTCTTCGGTTTGTGCTACCGAGAAAAGAGGCATGCTCATACACAAAACGAGCAGAACAGCTATAAGTCTTTTCATGTGATTTCACCGCCTTTCCTTTCACATGAGACTTCCTTCCTATAATATATTATATAATTTTATTTGTTTTAGTCAATAATAGTAACACAATTGTAAAGGAGGTGTAATTTTTTTAAAATGGACCCTAAGAAAAAAATCCATGTAAATGAACGAATAAAAAAGCTCGGCGAAGAAATCGCCAAGGAATTTATCAATCCCGACACACTGCACCTTGACCCCTTGGGAAGCTGGACAGGCACGCCCATGGACCGTGACGACAAGCCAACACAGGATGCGGACGACTTATAAAAAAGGACGGCTACGCCGTCCTTTTTTATAAGTTAAATGTGTTTTCAACTACACCGGGCAGTACAGAGTATATGCTCTTGCCCATCCTTTTTTCAAAATATGCCTTTATTTCAAAAAGCTTTTCCCACCTTTTAACGGTACCCTCGTGCACACCATGACGCATGGAAATGTCAATCATCCTTTTTTCCATAAGCACATATCCCGAGTGAAGGGCTATGTTGTCGCAAAGATGCATGAGTATGTCGTAGTCATTATATTCAATGGACGAAAGATAGCTTTTTGTAAATTCGTACTCATCCTCGGTTAAATCCATCATTGAGGGGTTTATAGTGGGGATGTTTTCTGCAAAGGAGTGGGTCATGCTTATTCTTGCAACATCATCCCAACCCTTTTTTATAGCATAATTATATCCATCCACGATATGACGTATGCCTGTAAAGCCAACACGTCTTCCTATGTCATGCAAAAGGCCAAGCACATACGCTTTTTCGGCATCAAGCCCTGCGGCTCGGGCAATATTCCTTGCCGCTTCGCCTGTGTATCTTGCATGGTCAACCCATCTTGTGGGATTAATTTCAAAGCCTATCTCAAGCTCACGTAAAGCTTCTTCTGCGTTAGGATACATATCAATCAACCGTTAGCCATGGAGCAAACGATGAAGGTCACATAGCTTGCACAGATTAACAAGCCCAAAAGCATAATTACACCGTTTACCACCAAGGAATTTTTCTTCACTGATTTTTCGCTGTCGTTCTTCCACTTCACCGCAAGAGATATCATTGTAAGGAATGTTGAAGCAAGACCGAAGATGATAAGAAGCTTTGAGTCAGGAGAAACCTCATACACGTTGCTTCTGAATGCAAGGATATCCGCAACAGAGAAAATGATGTAGTTAAACATATTGCTGCCTACCACATTGCCTACCATTGCGTTGAAGTTGCCCTTTCTAACAAGAGCAATACTGCTTGTAAGCTCAGGAATAGAGGTTGCAACGCCGAGGAAAAGTGCACCTGCAAGAGAAGCACCCAACTGATACTGCTGGTCAATCATATCTGTAATTTTAGTGATAACAATACTTGCTGCAACAAGACCCAGTGCACAGAGAACAAATCTTACAACAACCTGCTTAATTGTAAGGTCGTTGTCGTCTTCGCTATCGCTTTCACCATCATCAGATGCCATAAATTTGCAGGCAATTGCATAAAGAACAACAATGATAACGCTGGCAATGTTGATGCTTACGCCGGGGAAGGTTGTGTCGATACCGCTGAAAAGCACAAAGCCCGTGGTGAGATAGGCAAGCACTGTACACACAAGTGTTTTAAGGTGGCTTGAGCCAACCTTAGCACGCCTAAAGGCTTTAACAGCTACAAGTGTAAGGGAACCAAAAATGCAAAGATTAAACACATCACTGCCTAAAACGTTACCGATAATAAGACCGGGATTGCCGAGAGCAACTGCGGAAATACTGGTTATCAGCTCAGGCAGGCTTGTTACTGCTGCCAGAATAACACCGCCGATAAAGGCACCGGACAGGTTTGTTTTTTTATCAAGCATGTCAACATAATCTGCACACTTGATTGAGAACAGCACTAAAACAGCTGCCGCCATAAGATACCATACAAAAATCATTTTACACATTCCTTCCTCTAAAAAAATTAAAGACCCACGCATTCTGCGTAGGTCTTGTCATTTAAAGCTTATACGGAGCTATTGCTCGGGTATGGCGATATAAGCTACCGCCACAGCGGCAAACTACTCCCCTGACTAGTTTATTATATATCCTTTATTTTCCAATGTCAATTGTTTTCCTCTCTGGTTTCGTGATACTCTTTTTCGGTATTAACGCTCCAGATATTGCTCTTGTCCTTTTCACCGGAAACAATATTTTTAACAGCTTCAAAGGCAGTTACCATGGAATGGTCCATGTTATTATAACGGTGCTGACCGTTTCTGCCTATGCAGTAAAGGTTTTCGATACTGTTAAGATATTCTACAACCTTATCCATTTCGTCATATGTATCGAAATATGCAGGATATGCCTTCTTTACCTTTTCACGGTGGCTGTCAAGCACAGTGGCATCCTTTTTGATAACACCCATTTTAACCAGCTCATTCACTGCAAATTCCACACAGTCGGCTTCTTCCATGTTCCAGAAATCATCGCCTTCGCCGCAGAAATATTCCAGACCAATCCACACAGTGTTTTCGCAATCCTTAACCATATAGGGAGACCAGTTGTTGAAAATCTGTATTCTGCCCAGCTTGACACCCACATCTTGAACATAAATCCAGTTGTCGGGCACAATGTTGTTAAGGGTTTTAATCTTTGTTTTGTTTTTAAGATTGAGGTTTTCCAAAAGCAAACCAACTGTTACAAAGTCACGGTACGGAAGATTTGACGCAATGCGTACAATATCATCGGGAACAGAGTTCATACCCTCCACAAGGTCCTTTACAGGCATTGTGGATATGAAAGTGTCACATTCCATAACCCTTGCCTTGTTGTTTTCCATGTACTGAACAGCTGTTATATTGTTGTTTTCCTTTACAAGCTTTTTCACACGGCAGTTAAACATTATCTTGCCGCCCATTTTTTCGATATCTTCACCTACAGCTTCCCAGAGCTGACCGGGACCGAGTTTGGGATACGAAAACTCCTCAATAAGGCTTGTCTCAACATTTGTTTTATCCTTGGATTTTGTAAGCTTTGCAACCATATCCTTCAGAACAGCCTTTATGGAAAGCCCCTTAACCCTCTGTGCACCCCAATCTGCTGAAATGCATGAGGGGTGTCTACCCCAGAGCTTTTCGGTATAGCCCTCGAAAAACATGGAATACAAAACCTTACCGAAACGGTTTATATAAAAGTTCTCAAGGTTCTCCTCGGGAAGCTTTTTTGCAGTAGATTTAAGATAACTGCAGCCTGCTCTCACGGTTGCGATTGCACCCATATTGATAAAGGTCTGAGGCTTCATTGTTATGGGGTAATCGAAAAACTTTTTCTTGTAATAAATTCTGGACACACGCTGTCTTTTGAGCATAACCCTGTCCTCTGTTGCAGGGTCGGGACCGCCATCAGAAAGTTCTCTTTCCCTGCCGAGGATTTTATCGTCATAGCTGGGAGCACCCTGTGCGGGCATTATAGCATCCCACCAGGCTGTAACGCTCTTATCCTTCGAGAAAAACCTGTGTCCGCCAATATCCATTCTGTTTCCGTTATGCTTTACCGTGCGGGATATACCGCCCAGCTCACTTGATTCCTCCAGAATGATGACCTCATAATCTTTTCCGCTTTTTAAAAGCTCATATGCCGCTGTCAGACCGGCAGGACCGGCTCCGACAATAACAACCTTTTCCATCTTATCCAACCTTTCTATCTGTACAGAACAATCTTCCTTGCAGCAAAGTTCCATACAAACACCACACCGGTAGCGATGATTTTAGATAACATAAAATAAATTTTTAATCGTCCTGTCAAAACATACATGATAAGCTCTGTTAATCCCAGACCGATTACACCTATTATAGCATATACTGCGAATTCTGTCGAGGAGGAATGTTGTTTTTCTTCACCGGAAAATACAAATTTTTTCGATAGAAGAAAATTTACCGTAAGCCCCATTACAAAGGCAACGATACCGCTTAAAAGGTAATGTACCTTTAAGCCTTCGGTCATGGAAAACATCATTGCCCAATCGGCAAGGGTTGCCCACAGCCCCACAAAGGCATATCTGAAAAACTGCAGCAATCCGTTACGTGTAGGCTCGCAGAATATTTTTTTTAAGTTAAATGAAAAAATAATTTCAAAAAATTCCTTCATAATCAGTCACGCCTTATTTCAAATATATCAAACCGAAGATGCTTCGGCACACGTTTTTCCTCGGGAGGAAGCATCATATAGTCATTGTAATGTTTTTTTAGGATTTCATGATAGCCTATGGGCAATGGGAATTCTTCCCCTTCAAATTCGCCTTTTACTGCAGCATTGTACCAATCGTACATATAGCAGTCGCCGAAATGGTCCATGGCAGAATGAGTGCTCATCACCCATTTTTTGTCTTTTTTTGCAAACATTTTTGCAACAGAATCATACATGGATGCAATCACATAAAGGGGCATCAGCTTACCTATTTTTGATAAAACAAATATAACAGCCGTCTCTGCCTTTGAATATTTTGAATAATCAATTTCACGTCTGTGACCCATGGCCATGCCGTAGATTAAAACAAGCAGCTTTGTATGCAGCATTTGCCCGATTTTACTGTTCGGCACCTTGTCTATTACGAATATATCCAATGCAGGGTTTGAATACTTCCCGCCGTAGAAGGCATCATCCAAGCCTGCCTGTGCCACCTGTAACCTTTTGTAGGTTATCTTGGGCACAAAGTCATAAAATTTATCATCGCCCTTTTCACCGGGAAGGATAAAGCCAAAGTCTCCGGTAAAATACTCAGGTGCGATTTTCAAAAAGGCATCATAATCCTCACGAAGCATGCATATATCCGCATCGTCATCCCAGGGAACAAACCCCTTATGGCGTATGGCACCCAAAAGCGTACCTGCGTCCAGCATATATCCGATAGAGTTTTCATTCATAACGCTGTCTGCCTTTTTCAGCAGCATCAACGATACCTCGTGAAGTTTTTTTATTTTGTCCTCATTGCTCATCGTCAAAGTTTATCCTTCTCTCCTCAACAACAAGCGGTCTTTTCATAACACGGCTGTTGATTGAAATGATGTATTCACCAAGAAAACCTATAAACACAAGCTGTACCGCACCCAAAAACAGCATACCTAAAAGAATGGGTGCCTGACCTGCCGCAAAGCGGTTCCAGTACAGAAGCTTTAAAACAAGGTATACAATGCCTATAACAAAGCTTGCAAAGCCCACAAAGAAGCCTGCAAAGGTTGCAAGTCTCAGTCCGATTTTTGTGTAGGAGGTAAAGCTGAGCATCGCCGCATCGTAAAGGGAGTACCAGTTGTTTTTTGTTTTTCCTGCACGGCGTTTGGGCTGAGTGTATTCAATATCCTTCCTTTTGCCGCCAAGCTCTGCCACAATACCTCTGAGGAAGGGCTTGGGGTCATCAAGACCCTTGAGCACGGCTATAAAGCTTTTGTCATAAAGTGCAAAGCCTGTGAAGTGCTCAATCTGCTCTACATCGCTCATTTTTTTAATCAGTTTATAATAAATGCTTCTGAGAGCATAAACCAGACGGTTTTCCTTACTGGAGGTTTTAATACCGCAAACAATGTTATAGCCGCCCTTTTCCCATTCGGCAACAAATTTGGGTATCATCTCCACAGGGTCCTGGAAGTCTGCCGCCACAAGCACCGCACAGTCGCCTGTTGCCTGCAAAAGACCATAATAGGGCGAATTAAACTGTCCGAAATTTTTTGCATTGAAAATAGCTTTAATCTTTTTATTTTCTTTGCAGATTTCGCCCAAAAGCTCACGTGTTTTATCCTGAGAGCAGTTGTCTATAAAAATAATTTCGTAATCGTAATTTTCAAGCTGCACCTCAAAAAGAGATGAAACAGCCTCAGCCATAGGCTTTACATTTTCTTCTTCATTATAAGTGGGAATTACTACGCTTATCTTCTTCATAAACGTGCCTCCTGTAAATATACGTTTTTCTTACATTTTACACCACTAATCTTTATAATACCAAAAAATATTCTCTATGTCAAACTTTCAGAGCATTTTGTTGACAAAGGGATAATAAAATTATATACTTGTAAAAAATATTAAAGGAGCATTATTATGACAAAGAATAAATTTATTACCTTTTCTGTTTATTTATATATTGCGCTCCCATTTCTTATATTTGCGGCAGGCTTCCTTAAGTGGTATTTTGCACTGCCCGTTTTTACCGCAACCCTTGCTGCGGTATGCCTTGGTGCCAAAAGCTCCTGCGGCATAACCTCGCTGCCCTTTTCAAAAAAAGAAATTCTCCCCCTTATATCGGGTGCAGTTATTATTGTGCTGATGGTTTTACTGTCGGGCATAGGCGATGTTTTCTGGCAAAACAATGACCACGCAACACGCAATACCATTTTTAAAATTTTGTCCGAATATTCATGGCCGCCTAAATACATTACCGATGCAGGCAATGAAGTGGGCATGGTTTACTATATAGGCTTCTGGCTTCCTTCCGCCATTATATCCAAGCTTTTTTCCCTTTCCTGGGGTTATGTTTTCCAGATAATCTGGGCATCCTTGGGGCTTTTCCTTCTTTGGTACATGCTCTGTGTGATGCATAAAAAAATAGTTATCTATCCGCTTATTATCTTTTTGTTTTTCAGCGGTATTGATACCGTTGCCCACAGCCTGGTGGACATGCTTTACTCAAATCTTTCCAATCTGCAGATAGGCAAATGGGCGTTCAGCCAGGGCAGTCCTCTTACCTATCATATTGAATGGTGGGCAAACTATTTTCAGTATTCATCTCATACAACCCAGCTTTTCTGGGTATTTAACCAGTGTATTCCCGTGTGGCTTGCCACAGTTCTGATTATTCTTGAAAAAAACAACCGTAACATGGTTTTAATTATGGGGCTTACCCTTTTATCCAGTACGCTCCCCTTTATAGGACTTATTCCCATTTTTGTATGGTGTGCAGTTTGTGACCACGAGGGCGACTATCTTGACCGCCCCTTTACCAAGGATGTAAAAAAATCATTTTTCTCGCTGTTCACTTATCAGAACATAGTCGGAGGCGGGCTTTCGGGCATATTATCTTTCCTTTATCTTAAGGGCAATATTGCCTCGGCAGCAACCTCTACTCAGGCAAATTCAACCCAAGCGGCACAATCGGGCTTTTCCTTTTCGGTTTTTGTTATTGTGCTCGTGATATATGCTGCAGCGTTTCTTTGCCTGTGCAACAAGGACTTTAAGCCTACAAAGCTGCTGTATCTTATCCCTGCACTTCCCCTTGCGTTTCTGATGGCAAGACTGCCCATTTATAAGCTCAGCTATTATCTTATGTTTATTATTTTTGAGTTTATCCTTCTGTCTCTGCTTCTTATACCTGCACATGGGAAATCATCGCTCTTTTTTGTAACTCTTTCCTGTTTGCTGATAGTTCCGTTCTTTACGGTAGGTAAATCAATCGACTTTTGCATGAGAGCATCAATTCCCCTTTTGGTAGTGCTTTGTCTGTTTACAATATCTGCAGTAAAGAAATATTTTGATGAGGACAAGCAGATACTTGCCACACTCCTTTGTGCCGCTCTTATGCTGGGTGCCATTACCCCCATCACAGAAATCGCCCGCACAGTGGAGGCAACAGCTTACGAAATAAGCACAAAAGGTTCTGTTGTAAATGACTCTAAAACCATTCACCAGGTGTTCGGCGGCAAAAACTTCACCGGCAGAACCGAAAACAATGTATTTTTTGAAATATTTGCAAAATGATAAAAGCGTGTCGAAAATCGACACGCTTTTTTTACATAAGTGGAGCAATAAGTCGCAGTATGGCATGATACATGCTGCCCCAAAAGCCTTTAAACCTCTGATACTCTGTTATCTTTTCACACATTTCAAGAGTTTTTTCCATATCCCTTTTCATCTGTGCAATAACAGGAGCCTTGTAGCATACACATCCGCACTCAAAATGGTGGCACATGCTTCTGAAGTCAAGATTTATTGTGCCTGCACAGCATAAAGAATCGTCACATACAAAGCCCTTAGCATGAATAAAGCCTTTTGTGTATTTATAAATCTCCACACCCTGCTCGATAAGGGTTCTGTAGTATGACTTGGTCATGGAATACACAACCTTTTTGTCGGGAATCCCGGGCACTATCAGCTTTACCTTCACACCCTTTTTTGCCGCCATGCAAAGAGCACCGTTCAGCTCGTTATCTGGTATAAGGTACGGAGTATATATATAAATATAATCCTGTGCGGAATTTATTGCACTGAGATATACTCTCTCACCAACGGTCTCATCGTCAAGAGGAGTATCGGCAATGGGTTGCACAAAGCCCTCCTGCTTAGCACTATAATAGCACAGGGTTAAAAAGGGGCTTATATCTTCCCTTTTATCCCTGAAAGCATTCCACATGTCAAGGAACATCAGCGTAAACTCACGCACGCCGTCGCCCTTGAGCATAATAGCATTGTCCTTCCAATGACCGTATTTTTCTTTTTTGTTTATATATTCGTCGGCAATATTTATTCCGCCGGTGAATGCAACACGGTTATCAACAACAAGGATTTTCCTGTGGTCACGGTTATTCATGGCTGCGGAAATAACAGGTAGGTACGGATTAAAGGCAAGGCACTTTATGCCTTTTTCCTCAAGCTTTTTGCCATAACCCCAAGGGATTGAGAAAACACTTCCCATGTCGTCGTAAATAAGCCTTACCTCTACTCCCTCTTTAACCTTTCTTTCCAGAACATTTTCAATGGCACTGAGCATTTCTCCGTCATCAAGGATAAAATATTCAAGAAAGATAAATCGTTTTGCCTTTTCCAGCTCCTCAAGCATTACAGGGAAAGCCTCGTCTCCAAGTCCGTAATAGGAAACGTCGGTATTGTTGCATACCGGGAAACCGAGATTTTCAAGATACCTGCTTTGTGTGTAAAGGTGCATATCTTCTTTTTTCAAGCCATTCTCCGCAACAAGGTTTTTTGTTCTGAATCTGCTGTGTCTTTTATCGGCTACACTGCACGCCTTACGAAGATGCCTTCTGGGGAGTTTCCCCCCGAGAAGAACATATAGCATTGATGCAAATACAGGCGTTATCAGTATAAAAACTATCCATGCCATTTTGATGGAAGGATTACAGCTTTCATTTATAATAAAAAGCACTACAAGTATACTGAGCATACGTATAACAGTATTTACTTCGTGCACTCTGTCGTCGAAAAACATGCTTATAACTACAAGCACCACCACCTGCACCAGAAGTGCAAGGCTTA
>JAFUJG010000085.1 GCA_017468215.1 Clostridia bacterium
CGTGTATTGCCCTGAGAGTCAGTAACCTTTACAACAATACCCTTTTCGTATGTACCTACGTTGTTAAAGTCAATACCCTTAACCGAAACTGAACCGTCGTCGTTTACTGTTTCGGTGTATTCGTATTCAACAAACATTCTGTCGGAGATAAATTCGGGCTCTATTTCTTCGCCGTTTTCGTCTTCAAGTGCAACGCTGGGCTTGATAAGAATATCGCCGTACATTGTAACAGTGTTGCCCTGGGCATCTGTGCCTTCGTATTCTTCCTGCAATATTTCGTATTTACCGTCAACGTTATCGTTTGCAGTAAACATAGCACCCCAGTTAACGCATCTGGGGTCTGTTCCCTTTGCAAAAGCGATAATACCGCTTTCAGCCTGGGAAACACCGGGAAGTGTTGTATCAACAGCACCGTCGCCCTTAAGAGCGTTCTGGATATTGTTAAGCGAATCTGTTACAAGATGCTCATTAGCTTTTACAAATACAGGATACTTTGAAGCACCGGGAACAGCAAATGCAGCCTTACCGAAAATGTTTACGCCCCATCTTTCGTGAATGTTCATACCTTCACAAAATTCGTTTTCTGTAAGAGAGCCTAACATCTTGAAAATTTCAAGGTTCTTGTCGCCGATTTCTTCGTGGAAAATATCGATACCGAATGCAACAGCTTCATTTGCTGCCATTGTTTCGCGATATTCAGCGATAGAATCAACACCGCCGTAGTTCTTGTAGAACTCAGTTCTGTACATAGCATATGCTTCAAGAGCAAGACGGCTTTCCTCAGCATCAAAGCCACGAAGAAGACCTACGCTGTCTGCACAGGAGATTGCAATGTTATATTTATAGTCCTTATCCATATGGACTTCGTTGTTATATTCCTTAAAGGGAACATTGTCGGGACGTGGGAAGAAAATGATACCCATACTTTCGCCACGTTCTGCCAATGCTGTGGAGGATGAGCCCATCTTCCAACGTGCACAGTTTGTGAATACACATTCGCCTCGTGTAAATGCTTCTACAGACTGAAGATAACCGCAACCGTTGCTCTTACCGTATGTAGCTACGCAGCAGCCTACGAGACCGTCTTCGATAAGGTCTGAAAGATATGTTGCACCTTCAATAGCTTCGGGGGAAGCAAAGTTCATGCCTTCACCGTCGTAAATATAACCACCGCTGGAGTGAACTGCCTGGATGGCTGTGTAGTAATATCTTGCGTCAAAGGGAACAATATCTGCACCGGAGGGAGCCTTTTTACCTGCGTAATACTTATCGATTGTTTCAAGGTACCAGCGGAACTTGTTCCATGTCCATTCGCCACGCTCGTACATTTCGGCAGGATAAAGAGTTGTACCGTCTTCTTCCTTGAACTCGGGAATTGCATCAAGCATTGTAGCATTGTATACAATAGGCCAGTCAGTTATGTACAAAAGGTCACGGTTAATAAGATAATAGTGACCGAAGGTTTTGCTCATTGTAAGCCACTGATAGTCTTCGGGAGCAAAAATATCCATAAAGTCGTCAAGGGGCTGGAGAACGTTCTGTACCATTACTCTGCCCTGGAAGCCGTTGGATAAAACAGCGATATGGCAGTAGGGGTCGCCTGCAAGAACGGTCTGCAAGCAGTCCTGTGTAACTCCACTGGGCCAGTTTTTCCACTTAATGTCAACACCAATCTTTTCCTTAACTGTATCAAGTGCGGCAATGGCTGCCTTCTGCTTAACAGGGTCCATTACGCCCTCACCTGTAATATCACTTACCCAGTAGGGGTCATCCTCCTGCATGTAGTGGTGACCGATATAAATCGTATCAACAACGTTTTCAACAGCTGTCTCGTCGCCTGCACAGCCTGCGAGAAGGGCAATAACCATTACTGTCATTACCGCATAAGCCATTGCTCTTTTTAATTTGTTTGTCATGTAGCTGTCCCTCCAAAATCAAACTTTTTTCATATACCATTATAGTTATATAATAATACTTTTTACCGATTAAGTCAAGTACTCAATACCTCTTTTGCAATGTCGGCAGAGCGTTTTGCATCACGTGCATAGTAGTCTGCTCCGATAGCTTTTGTATAGCTTTCCGTAAGCACGGCACCGCCGCACATCACCTTAGCGTCAAGGCCGCTTTCCCTTATCAGCTTAACGGTTTCCTCCATGCTTTTAAGGGTTGTGGTCATAAGTGCCGACAAGCCGATAAGATGCACGTTTTCTTTTTTTGCACACTGGACAACAGCTTCGGGTTTAACGTCACGGCCAAGGTCAATAACCTCGTAGCCGTAATTTTCCAGAATAACCTTTACTATGTTTTTACCGATATCGTGAATATCGCCCTTAACCGTTGCAAGGATAATCTTCCCTTTTTTCACGTCCTGTGAGCCTTTTTTAGCTATGGATTCCTTTATAACCTCAAAGGCTTCCTTTGCGGCATTTGCCGCATTTAAAAGCTGAGGCAGGAAAAACTCGCCTTTTTCGTATTTGTCGCCTGCCATATCAAGCGCCTTGATAAGATGCTCATTTACAACCGTAAGCTCATCCTTTGTTTCAAGCAGTTCACGGCATCTTTTTGCACTTTCGCCCTTAAGGCCTTTAAGGATTGCATCTTCAATGGTTTCGGCTTTGGCTTGTGCTATGGGAGCACTGACCGAACCTGCCATTTTTTCGGTATAAATGTTGCAACCCTTGTCGCTTCCCGACAAAGCCCCGTATGCATACACCGTACCCATCATGGCTTCATCGTTAGGGTTAAGGATAGGCATTGTAAGGCCATATTCCAGCGCTAAGGTAAGGAAGGTACAGTTAACCCTCTGCCTCTGAGGAAGACCAAAGGAAATATTCGACACACCTAAAACTGTTTTCAAGCCCATTTCGTTCCTTATGTATTTAAGTGCCTTCAAGGTTTCGTACATGCCCTGCTGCTCAGTTGAAACGGTAAGGGTAAGGGTGTCGATAAAAACATCCTCTTTTCTTATGCCGTAGCTGAGAGCAGTGTCCAGAATTTTCTGAGCAATTTCCACCCTTTTCTGCCATGTATCGGGGATTCCGTTATCATCCAAGGTAAGACCAACAACGGCAGCACCGTATTTTTTAACAATGGGCAAAATTGAATGAAGCACCTTATCCTCTCCGTTTACGGAGTTGACAATGGCTTTTCCGTTATATGCCCTTAACCCGGCTTCGATAGCTTGGGGAAGTGTTGAGTCAATCTGCAAGGGCAAAGTTGTAACAGAGCCGATTGCCTTTACGCATTTTGCCATCATGTCTGCTTCGTCAATACCGGGCACGCCCACGTTAACGTCAAGAATGTGGCATCCTGCCTCGCTTTGTGCAATTGCAGTTTCCAGAACGTAATCCATATCGTTACGCTGTAAGGCTTCACGCATTACCTTTTTGCCTGTGGGATTTATCCTCTCGCCTATTACCTTAACTGAGTCAATCACAACGGTTTCCGATGCCGAGCAAATAACACTTTGGGCGTTATATGGCTCTTGGGTACACTCAAGGTTTTCAAGGGCGGTCTTTAAGCATTTTATATACTCCGGGTCTGTACCGCAGCAGCCGCCTACGTATTTAACACCTAAGGAGGCGTAACGCATCATAGACTTTGAAAAGTCCTCCGGGCCTATTGCGTACTCGCCGCTTATAGGGTCGGGCAAGCCTGCGTTTGCTTTTACCACCATGGGAAGGTGGGTAAACTGTCTCATCCGGCAGGCAATAGGATATATTTCCTCGGGGCCTAAGGAGCAGTTGATGCCTACCGCATCAACACCAAGTGCCGTAAGTGAAACAGCCGCACTTGCCGCACTGCAGCCTGAAAAGGTTCTTCCGTTTTGTTCAAAGCTCATTGTTACAATAACAGGAAGGCTTGTATTTTCTTTTGCTGCAAGGACTGCCATGCGTGCCTCTGCAAGGTCGGTCATGGTTTCAATTACGATAAGGTCACAGCCTGCCTTTTCACCTGCAATGACAACCTCGGTAAAAAGCTCGTATGCACGCTGCTGTGTAAGTGTTCCCGAAGGCTCAAGCATTTCGCCCAAAGGACCTACATCAAGAGCAACACGTGCTTTGCCGTCTGCCGCTTTTTTTGCAAGAGCTACGTTTTTTGCAACAATTTCATCCACGCTCTTGCCTGTTTGAGCCATCTTAAGGGCATTTGCTCCAAAGGTGTTTGCATATATGAGCTTGCTTCCGCTTTCTATGTAGCTTTTGTGAACGTCAATTACAGCTTCGGGGTGTTCAAAGGCAAAGATTTCGGGCTTTTCGCCCACCTTTAAGCCTTTTTTCTGGAGCATGGTGCCCATGGCTCCATCAAGTATTATAAAGTTTTTGTCTTTTACGCTTTCCATATTTTAAGACATCTCATTTCTTGCTTTCTGCAACTTCGTTTTTCATTTTTTTAATTTCCTCGTCGCCCACGGCAACAGAGCAGCTTGCCACAGCACCGTCGCTTGTGACTGC
>JAFUJG010000086.1 GCA_017468215.1 Clostridia bacterium
GAAGTTGACATTGTAACAGTTGGCGAAGGCAAAGGCTGCGTTCTTTCTGTTCTTGTAACAGTTAAGCCCGAAGTAAAGCTTGGCGACTATAAGGGGCTCAAGGTTGAAAAGGTTGTAGCACCTGTTACAGACGAAGAAGTAGAAGCAGAGCTTAAGAGAGCACAGGAAAACTGCGCAAGAGTAACAACAGTTGAAGAAGGCACACCCGAAAACGGCGACACAGTTGTTCTCGACTTTGACGGCAGCGTTGACGGCGTTCCCTTTGAAGGCGGCAAGGCTGAAGGCTATAACCTTGAGCTCGGCAGCGGTAGCTTTATCCCCGGCTTTGAAGAACAGCTGGTAGGTAAGGCTCTTAACGAGGAAGTTCTCGTTAACGTAACATTCCCCACAGAGTACCATGCAGAAAATTTAGCCGGCAAGGAAGCAGTATTTAAGTGCGTAATGCACTCCATCATCAAGAAGGAACTTCCTGCTCTTGATGACGAATTTGCAAAGGATGTATCCGAATTTGATACTCTTGATGAATACAAGGCTGACATTTTGGCAAAGCTTAATGAGAAGCACGAAAAGGAAACTGAACAGGATTTCGAGAACACAGTTCTTGAAAAGGCAGCTGAACTTATGGAAGTTGAAATGCCTGCAGTTATGGTTGAAAACCAGATTGATTCCTACATCAACGATATGAAGTACCGTATCGAATCTCAGGGCCTTTCCTTTGAACAGTATATGCAGTTCACAGGCATGAGCGAGGATGTTCTCCGTGAACAGATGCGTCCTCAGGCTGAAAAGGGTGCTCAGGTTGCACTCCTTATCGAAAATGTTGCAAAGGCTGAAAGCATCCAGGCAACAGATGATGACCTTGACGAAGAAGTTAAGAAGCTCGCTGAAGGCTATGGCATGGAAGAAGATAAGGTTCGTGAAATTGTTATGGCTAACTCCGATGCAATCAAGCAGGATATCGAATTCAGAAAGACTGTTAAGTTCCTTGTTGATTCTGCAGCTTGCTAATTTTACTTAAACTAAATTTATAAGAAAGGAATGTGCTGAAAATGCCATTAGTACCATATGTAGTTGAACAGACAGGTAACGGTGAACGTTCGTACGACATTTATTCCCGTCTTTTAAAGGACAGAATAATTGTGTTAAGTGATGAGGTAAATGATGCTACTGCAAGTGTGATTGTGGCTCAGCTTCTTTTCCTTGAAAGTGAAGACCCTGATAAGGATATTTACTTTTACATCAACAGCCCCGGCGGCAGCGTGACTGCCGGCATGGCAATCTACGACACAATGAATTACATCAAGTGCGATGTATCTACAATCTGTATAGGTCTTGCAGCTTCCATGGGTGCATTTTTGCTCTCCTCGGGTGCAAAGGGTAAGAGACTTAGTCTGCCTAACAGCGAAATTATGATTCATCAGCCCCTTGGCGGTGCAAGAGGTCAGGCTACGGATGTGGAAATCCATGCGAAGTGGCTCCTTAAAACTAAGGAAAAGCTCAATGCTATCCTTGCAAAAAATACAGGAAAGAGCGTTGAACAGGTTGCACTTGATACCGAACGAGACAATTTCATGAGTGCTGAAGAAGCCCTTGAATACGGACTTGTTGATAAAATTATTACTGAAAGATAACCAAAGAAGCCGAGCGACTTTGCTCGGCTTTTTAACCTTATAGAAAATTGTGCAGTTTCTTATAAGGTTAAAAATAAATTTTGATTTTATTGCCGTGCGAAAATTTCCTCGTAAAACTCGGAAAACTCACATGGCACAACAAAGTGTTTTCTCCTCTATAAGTCTTAGTTGCAATTATTATCAAGGAGTGTCGGAGACACTTTGTTAAAGTATGGAATTTGATTTGGAGGTTTTCCTATATGAGTACGGGAACAAACGAACCAAAATGTTCATTCTGCGGCAGAGGGGCATCGAAGGTTAAAAGGCTTATCGAAGGCCCCGGCGTTTATATTTGCGACGAGTGCGTTGAGCTTTGCCTTGACATTATGGACGGCGGCTTTGAAGAATATGACGAAAACGAAGAAATCGCAGAAATTAAAAACGACGAAATCCCCCGTCCTATGGAGATAAAGAGCTTTCTGGACGAATACGTTATAGGCCAGGATAAGGCAAAGCGTGCTTTGGCGGTTGCGGTGTATAACCATTACAAGCGTATAGGCACAAAGAGCGATAACGAGGTTGAAATTCAGAAAAGTAATATTCTCATGCTTGGCCCTACAGGCAGCGGTAAAACACTTCTTGCACAGACAATGGCACGCCTTCTGGACGTTCCCTTTGCAATTGCCGATGCAACAAGTTTAACAGAAGCAGGCTATGTAGGTGAGGACGTTGAAAATATTCTTTTAAAGCTTATTCTTGCTGCAGACGGCGACATAAAGAAGGCGGAAAGAGGCATTATATATATCGATGAAATCGATAAAATCACCAAAAAGGGTGAAAACGTATCTATTACCCGTGATGTTTCCGGCGAAGGTGTTCAGCAGGCTCTTTTGAAAATCCTTGAAGGTACTGTTGCATCTGTGCCTCCTCAGGGTGGCAGAAAGCATCCTCAGCAGGAATGCTTCCGTATAGATACAAGCAATATCCTCTTTATCTGTGGCGGTGCCTTTGACGGGTTGGAAAAGATTGTTTCCAAAAGGCTTGGTAAGCAGGCAATGGGCTTTGGTAACGAGATAAAGTCCACAAGCAAGGCTGATATAAGCGAGCTTTTAAAGAACGTTGAGCCTCAGGATTTGCTTAAGTTTGGTATCATACCCGAATTTATCGGCAGATTACCCATTGTGGTAAGTTTGGAAACATTGGATGAAGAAGCACTCAAAATGATACTTACTCAGCCTAAAAACGCACTTGTAAAGCAGTATAAAAAGCTGTTTGAGCTTGACGGTATCGAGCTTGAAATAACAGAGGATGCTCTTGACGCTGTGGCTAAGAAAGCACTGGAGAGAAAAACAGGTGCCAGAGGCCTCAGAGCAATCATGGAGGAGACCATGAACGATATCATGTACGAAATTCCCTCCAGAGAGGATGTTAAAAAGGTTACAATTACATCCGAAACCGTAAATAATAACGGCGAAGATTATAAAACAGCATAAAAAGAAAGGTATCGGTTAAACCGATACCTTTTTTGTTGGGGTAAATGAAATATCAACTTCGTTGATGTGAAATAATCCTGACGGATTATGAAATATTTTTCTTGCAGAAAATGTGAAATAAAATTTACCTTTTCATATTCTGCAGCCATATTTCACATTGCGAAGCAATATTTCATACGTGTAGCGTATTTCACTTGCCGAAGGCAAATTTCGTTGAAAAAAGCACTTCATTTGAAGTGCTTTTTTCTGGTTGCCGGACTAGGATTCGAACCCAGACAAACAGAGTCAGAGTCTGTCGTGCTACCCTTACACAATCCGGCAATATTGCGTGTTCAATTTTGCTTACTTGATTATTATAACACGGTTTTAAGTTTTGTCAACACTTTTTTTTAAAAAAATTAACTTTTTATTTTTACTGAATTTATACGCATTTTTTAACCATAAGTCATGAATTATACACCACCTAAATGCAGATACTATATGCAACGAGGTGATAGGATGAAACCCATATGGGAAAACGAAATCAGCCCTCCACACTTTGACACACTGACAAAAGATATCAAAACCGATGTGTTGATTATAGGCGGGGGAATAGCGGGTATTTTGTGCACATATATGCTTGAAAACTCTGGTGTGGATTGCGTTCTTGTTGAGGCAAGGGACATCTGCTCGGGTATTACAAAAAACACAACTGCAA
>JAFUJG010000087.1 GCA_017468215.1 Clostridia bacterium
CAATTTTTTCTGCCCTTTCCTTTTCAACAACAGCCATAACCTTTTCAAGCTGCTTTTCAAGGTCCTTTTCACAAATAGTGTCAAGGGGGTTTGCAATTGTTCCGAGTATATCGCTTACAGCTACTCCAATCCTTGCCTCGCCATAATCAAGACCTATAATTCGCATAGTGCACCTCTTTTCTAAATAGCAAACTAATTATACTATAAATCGGGCACACTTGCAACATTAATTATGAAATTTCTTCAATTTCCCCTACCGAAACCTCATAGGCAGTTCTTATCTCAAAGTCTTCTCCAAGCCGTTTTGTGTATTCTCTCGACTGTAATCTCCCCTTTATGAGTACATTGGTTCCCACAGGTAGGTCACGGCATAAAACAGCGTTTTTCCCCCAGCATATTGTAGGAATATAGTCAGAGCGATTAAAGGCACGGTTTACAGCTATAATTACATCGGTAATTTCTCTGCCAAAGGGTGTTTTTCTGTAGGTAGGTGCTTTGCAAACAAAACCATTGAGCAAAACATTGTTGGGATTTGCGTCCTCGTCTTCACTTTGTTCTATTGATTTTGCAAAGGCTGTTAAAATCAGCTTGGTTTTATTTTCCTGGTACTTATTATAGCTTCTTAATTGTCCTGTAAGGGATATTTCGTCCCCATCGCTTATGCGTGTATTTTCGAGAAGTTTTTTTGATACTGTTACAGGCAATGTATCTACCACTCCCGACAGTCTTGATACGTTTAGTTTAAAAGTATAAAAATCCTCATCCAGAACACTGTGGCTGTATTCCACATCTCCCTCCACCTTGCCCTGTAAGCTTATGAAATTATTCTCCATTTGCGACAACTCCTTTATGTACACTCATGTATGCTTTTTTATAAGTATATGCAATAATTTCTTTGGTATTACCATCACACATGTGCATTTTTTTATTACAACACACATAAATTGTACAAATGAGGTGAACATTTTGATAATCGTTGTCAAACGTGGTCTTTTCTTTTTGATTACAGGGCTTGTTATACTGCTTTTGTTTATGGGTATCTCGTCAAAAACGGCTCCTGTTGTAAGTTTTAATCACGAAAATATCCGTACTATTATCATTGATGCCGGGCACGGTATACCAGATGGCGGTGCTGTCAGCAAAAACGGTACTGCTGAAAGCCCGTTAAATCTGAAAATCGCAACAAAGCTCAACGAGGAGCTTACTGAGCGAGGGTATAAGGTTATCATGACAAGAACAGACGAAAACGGACTAAATAAAAAGAAAAAAACCGATATGAATATGCGGCTGGATATTATGAAAACCAATCCCTGCGATATGTTCGTAAGCATACATATCAATAAATTCAGTCAGTCAAAATATCGTGGTGCCGAGGTTTTGTATTCTGAAAACTTTATCCAGTCAACACTTCTTGCTCAACTTATCATGGACGAAATCAAGCTTATTGACCCAATTAATCAAACAAGAGGTATAACCAAGGCTCAGTCCTCTTTATACCTTATGAAAAACGCCAATGTCCCTGCAGTTATTGTGGAGTGCGGCTTTTTATCAAATCCGGATGAAGAACAGCTTTTAAAAAGCAGCGAATATCAGGCACGGCTTGCAAGTGCCATTTGTGACGGTATTGTTTCTTACTACAGGAACGTTGAAGATTTTGAAAAAGTAAATTTTATTAAAAGTGAGGAATCCACTTGAAAATTTTTGTATTAACAAAAAAATCCCTTTTGGTTGCCGCTGTTTTCCTGTTGGCGGCATGCTTTGCACTTCCGACCTTCTTTCAGTCGGTAGAAACATCAATTTCCACAAAGGAACTGCCTATCTATTCGGTTGAGACATCCGACAAAAAAATCGCCGTTACCTTTGACTCAGCATGGAACGACGATGATATTGACAAGGTGTTGAAGGCACTTAATGACAACAACTGTCCTTCCACCTTTTTTGTAACAGGCGACTGGGCGGAGCGTTTTCCCGAGAGCTTGAAAAAGCTTCATTCCGCAGGACATGAAATAGGCTCTCACAGCTATAACCACACCCTCTATTCCACCCTGTCTAAGGACGAAATTATAGCTGATATGGATAAGTGCGACAGCTGCATAGAAGCTGTTATAGGCATCCGTCCAACACTTGTGCGTGCACCTTCGGGCGACTATACCAACAATTCGATTTTGGCATGCAAGGAAACTAATCGCTATTGTATTCAATGGGATGTTGACAGCTTAGACTGGAAAGAACTAACCGAGGAAGAAATGAAAGCACGTATTTTTGAAAAGGTTAAGCCGGGCTCAATCCTACTTTTTCACAACGGCACAAAGCAAACTGCCGATGCTCTGCCCGGCATTTTAACTGCCCTCAAAAACGAAGGTTATACCTTTGTAAAAGTAGGCGACTTAATCTATAAAGAAAACTACACTATTGACCATATGGGACGGCAACACAAGGCTTCTCCCTGAGAAGAAGCTGTCAGCTCCGCTGACTGATGTGGCGTAAATAAACCCCCGACAGCTTTTACTGTCGGGGGTTTATTTAAAATTCTATTTTTTACGAACTACTTTATCTAGTTCTACCATAAACACTTGTTTGGAGTCACTTAAATCATAGGTACATAAAGCTATATCATCTGGTCCGATATATATACCATCCCCAAAAGCTCCATAGTGATATGTTGCTGCTATATATCTAAACTTATTAGCATTTGCATAGTCCCCTTTAAATACAATTCTACACTCATTATTTTCGATTCTTTCCCTTGCAAAATAATCTCGAACAGTTTTAGGAAGACTTTTCTTAAACGTCATATTACTTAAATCATATAACTTATCAAATTGTATTTCAGTGGTTCCAAAAATATCAGAGTTGCATAAAACCATATAGTCCTGTGGTACTTTATAAGGAATTGTCAAATCTTGTGAATATTCTCCCGAAATATCCCATTCTTCTGTCATATTCATTGTTTCAGCTATTGGTTCATCCCACAATCCTGTTATTTTATTAAAATAAGTATATATGATAGTTTCTCTTTGATAAGTAACATACTTATGTCTTTCTGTAAATGACACATAATATTCGGTAATATTTTCTTCTAGCAAAAACTCATTGCTATTTAGAATGATATTAGTTTTCTCCCCTGTATAATTATTGTTTAAAATATTTAAAATATCTTCTTCCGTAAGATTTAATCCTGTTATTGGCGTGAATTGAGCACTCCCTTTATCTTCATTAAGAGTCCAAGTATCCAATATCCAGCCTTTATCATACAGTCCATATGTAATTATTGTATATACACATCCTTCAATACTGCCATCAGTATTCTTTAAATATATGTTTGCATACACGATATCCGTCTTTGAATCAATATCGGTTTGTCGCTTTTCAATTTCTGCGTCAACTATCTCAAATTCATAATATTCTTCTGCAAATTCAGCATTAGTTTTCATATCATTGAATACTTCATTTGCACTTTTGACACTTGGCGAACATCCCGTGAGATTTATCACAGATAAAACCAACATCGCAACCATAAAGATTTTTAAATGCCATTTCATTCTTTCTTCCTCCGTAAATTAAAAAAGTGTGTAGCATCGAAGCTACACACTGAAAAATGCACAGCTCCGATTGTTGCTACACAAATTTCTCATCACTCATTAAAAGCATGCGAAAATAGAGCCTGCATTTTTACCAATAGTAAAAACACGCACTTCTAACAAGTGATAAATATTAAAATTTGTGTAGCACATTTAATATATCACACAATTCATACTAAATCAATTATTTTCCAAAAGATTTTTGTGTCGAGTGTTGACAGTTTAGACTGGAAAGAGCTCACCGAGGAAGAAATGAAAACCCGCATTTTTGAAAAGGTTAAGCCCGGCTCAATCCTACTTTTCCACAACGGCACAAAGCAAACTGCCGATGCATTGCCGGGAATCCTCACTGCTCTTAAAACAGAGGGCTATAGCTTTGTAAAGGTCAGCGATTTAATCTATAAAGAAAATTACACCATTGACCATACCGGCAGACAGCATAAAACAGACAACTGAAATGCTTGTAAACAAAAAACGGACACACCCTTTCGGTGTGTCCGTTATGTATAATAGTAATCAACCGCCCAATTCAATCATCTTATCGATACAGGTGCGAGCCTTTGTTATTGTATCCTCATCCAGTTCGATGATTTCTCCGCCATCACCCTTTAATATGTTATAAACATCAACCAAAGTTGTTGCTTTCATGTCGGGGCAAATAAGCTTGGGAGACAAAGGATAGAACTTTTTGTCGGGACATTCGAACTGCAGATATTCTGCAATTGCAATTTCTGTACCGATAATAAATTCCTTAGCGTCGCTTTGCTTTGCATAATCCATAATTGCTGTTGTGGAGCCGACAAAGTCTGCCTGTGCCACAACCTGAGGCACACATTCGGGATGAACAAGGAACTTAGCCTCGGGATGACGCCTCTTGGCTTCACGTGCTTCATCACCTGTAATTTTGCCATGGATGGGGCAACCGCCATGCAGCAGCTTGAAGGTCTTTTCGGGTACATTTTTCGCAACAAAGCTACCCAGGTTACAATCGGGAATGAAAAGAATCTTATCATTTTCGATGTTCTTAACAATCTTAACTGCCGATGCACTTGTAACGCACACGTCGCATATGGTCTTAAGCTCTGCAGTTGTATTGATGTATGCTACAACTGCATAATCGGGATAGCTCTTTTTAATGTTTTCGATATATTGCTTGCTCATCTGCTCAGCCATGGGGCAGCCTGCCACAGGGCTTGACAAAATAACCGTTTTTTCGGGAGAAAGGATTTTTACTGTTTCTGCCATAAACCTTACACCGCACATAATAACGGTTTTTGCATCAGTTTTTGAAGCCATAACGCTAAGCTGATAGCTGTCGCCTGTAAAGTCAGCAATTTCGGTTATGGCCTTTGTCTGATAGCTGTGAGCTAAAATGCAAACATCTTTTTCTTTTTTAAAACTGAGGATTTCGTCACGGAGAGTTACAATGTCCATAATGTTACTCCTTCTTCTGCATAGATTTTAATGATGGTCACAGTGGTCACAATTTGCGCAATCGGGGAATAATGATTTATCGTATTCTATTCCGTTCTTGTCGTAATAGTCCTTAATTGCTGCCTTGATTGCTTCTTCTGCAAGAACAGAGCAGTGAATTTTTGGTGCCGGAAGACCGCCAAGAGCCTCTACAACCTCCTTGTTTGAAAGAGCAAGTGCTTCCTCAACGGTTTTGCCCATAATCATTTCTGTTGAAATGCTGCTGGATGCAATTGCACTGCCGCAACCAAAGGTTTCAAACTTTACATCCTTGATGATATTATCTTCAATCTTAAGATAAATCTTCATGATATCGCCGCATTTTACATTGCCCACTTCACCCACACCATCTGCATTTTCGATGCATCCGACATTTCTGGGGTTTGTAAAATGGTCCATAACTGTTTTACTGTATAACATATTCTCGTCTTCCTTCCTGCAAATCACGCCATACGGGTGACATATTTCTGAGCTGAGAAACAACCTTCGGCACAACGTCCAAAATGTGGTCAATTTCTTCCTCTGTATTTTCTGCCGAGAGCGAAAGCCTCAGCGAGCCGTGAGCAATGTCATGAGGTCTGCCGATAGCCATGAGCACATGGCTGGGGTCAAGTGAGCCTGATGTACAAGCTGAGCCTGAGGATGCACATACACCGTTCATATCTAACAGCAGCAACAATGCTTCGCCCTCGATACCTTCAAAGCAAAAATGCACATTACCTGCCAAACGGCTTTCCTTGTCGCCGTTTAAAATTGAGTGAGGCACCTTAGAAAGGCCCTCGATTAACCTGTCACGCATTTTTAACAGCTTTTCTGTATGAGCATCAATATTGCTGCAGGCATCCTCAAACGCCGCAGCCATACCCATAATTGCGGGAATGTTTTCTGTGCCTGCTCTCTTGCCTCTTTCCTGTGCGCCGCCCTCAATAACATTTGCGAGCATAATACCTCTGCGTGCATAAAGAGCACCTATACCCTTAGGTCCGTGGAATTTATGTGCCGAAAGAGACAGCATATCGATATTTTGCTCTTTAACATTTATTTTTATGTGTCCTGCCGCCTGTACAGCGTCGGTATGGAAAAGCACGCCCTTCTCCTTACAAACTGCACCAATCTCTGCAATAGGCATTACAGAACCAATTTCGTTATTTGCATACATTATTGTAACAAGGCAGGTATCCTCACGGATTGCATCCTTAACCTGCTGAGCTGTTACCATACCATTTTCATGTACATCTAAAAGCTCAATCTCATAGCCCTGCTTTTCAAGCTTTTTAAGAGTGTGAAGCACTGCATGGTGCTCAAAAGCAGTTGAAATGATATGCTTTTTGTTTTTTCTTGCACCTATAGTTGCCGCAGAAACAATTGCCTGATTGTCAGCCTCGCTGCCGCCTGATGTGAAAATAATTTCAAAGGGCTCACAGCCAAGATTTTTAGCCATAATTGCTCTTGCACGGTCAAGATGCTCCTTTGCCTCCTGACCAACAGAGTGTAAGCTTGAGGGGTTTCCGTAAACTTCACTCATATAAGGCATCATTGCCTTGATTGCCACATCGCTCATACGTGTCGTTGCGGCATTATCTGCATAAACTTTCATATCTGTAATCCTTCTTTCACTTACTTTTCATCCGTAAACATAGCTGTTGAGAGGTATCTGTCACCGGTATCGGGCAAAAGTACAACAATGTTTTTACCTTCGTTTTCAGGTCGGAGAGCAACCTGTATTGCCGCACAAAGTGCCGCACCTGAGCTTATGCCCACAAGTACGCCGGTTTTTTTGCCCATTATTCTGCCCCATTTAAAAGCATCCTCGTCACTAATGGGAATAATTTCGTCGTATATTTCGCAATTTAAAACATTTGGGATAAACCCTGCACCTATTCCCTGTATTTTATGACCTCCGCTTTTGCCTCCCGACAATACATTTGAACCCTCGGGCTCAACACCGACTATTTCAGTATTTGTATTTTTACTCTTTAAATATTCACCAACGCCTGTAATTGTGCCGCCTGTGCCTATACCTGCCACAAAAATGTCAATCTTACCGTCAAGGTCAGAGTAAATTTCGGGGCCTGTTGTGTCAAAATGTGCTTTGGGATTTGACGGATTGTCAAACTGACCGGGAATAAAGCTGTTTTCGATTTCTTTGGTTAATTCCTCGGCTTTTTTTATGGCACCTGTCATACCAAGTTTTCCGTCGGTAAGAACAAGCTCTGCACCGTATGCAGACATAAGCATCCGTCGCTCAATACTCATTGTGTCGGGCATAACAATTATAACCCTATAGCCTCTTGCTGCAGCAACAAGTGCAAGACCTATGCCTGTATTGCCGCTGGTAGGCTCAATAATAACAGAATTTTCATTTATTGCTCCGCTTTTTTCAGCATCGTCAAGCATCGCTTTGGCAACTCTGTCCTTAACGCTGCCACCGGGATTAAAATATTCCAGCTTGGCAAAAAGCTTTGCCTTAAGCCCAAATTCTCTCTCTATATTGGAAAGCTCTAAAAGAGGTGTATTTCCTATCAATTCGTCAATTGATTTGTATAGCATAAAAACACTCCCTGCAATATAAATGTTTTGTTCAGCAATATCGCTTTACAAGATTATATTGCAATAAACCTACTTTGTCAATAGGTTTAGTAGAGTTTTATTATATTACGTAATTATCGCCGCTGTTTTTTCCAAAAGCCAGATCAGCTATGGTAACGCTCTCAAGGTAATTGTCAATCACCTTATCAAGCCCCTCCCATAAAGGAAGTGTTTTACATTCTTCTGCGGATGTGCATGCATTTGGCTTACAGTCAAGACAGCTTACAGGGGTCAAGGAGCCTTCAGTAATTTTAAGGATACTTCCTACAGTATATTCCTCAGGCTTTTTGGAAAGCTTATATCCTCCGCCCTTGCCTCTGACACCTATTAAAAGACCTGCTTTTGTAAGGGAAGCAATAATACTCTCAAGATATTTTTCGCTTATATTATGTCTTAATGCTACATCGTTAAGCTTAATATAATCATCACTGTTCTGTTCGGCAATATCAATCATAACCTTAAGTGCATATCTGCCACGTGATGTTATCTTCATACTATCTCTCCCTTCCAAATTATCGCTATTATATTATACTACTATTAATTTCAAATTTCAACATAAAAGCGAGAGATTTTTTAAAATCTCTCGCTTTTGAATTTTTTCACTTATTTTTCTGATTTATCCATTTGAAAACAAGGTGAGTTACCTTTGCCAAAAGCATTCCGGCAAGCATTATGAAAACGGCAATAAATATTACAACTGCCGCAAACACATGACCATTACCAAGCATTCCCATGCTCATGCATCCGAAAACACCCGCATAGAGCAGCAATGCAGCAACGGATAAGACTAAGCAAAAATACAAGGGTATCATTTTAACATGCTTATTTTTCACCTTAAAGAATAACAACAGCTGCAATAGGTAAAACACAATAAATATTCCGATTGCAAGACGTATATGCATTAGCTCACATCCTCATTAATTTTCCAATATTTCTATCAGCTTGTCAAGGAAGGATTCCTCTCCTAAGGTATTGATTTTGAAAAACATAGCCTGGCTTCCGCCCGATGTGATTGCAGAAACATGCACCTTATCATCCTTACCGAACACTGTGACGTTCATGCTCACACGGTTTCCGCCCATGTAGCTGTAGCGTTCAAAAACGAGCACGCCGCATTTAACTG
>JAFUJG010000088.1 GCA_017468215.1 Clostridia bacterium
AAAGGAGCCTGATTGTGAGTTTTTGTTTGTTGGTACAGAGCGTGGTCTTGAAAAGACCCTTGTGCCCGCAGAAGGCTTTGACATTGAGTTTGTCCGTGTGTCGGGGCTTAAAAGAAAGCTTACATTGGAAAACGTTAAGGTTTTAAAGCGGTTTATAACAAGTAAAATAGAAGCAGGCAAAATTATTGACAATTTTAAGCCCGACATTGTTATCGGTACAGGCGGCTATGCCTGCGTGCCTGCAATAAAGGCGGCACATAAAAGAAAAATACCCACAATTATCCACGAGCAGAACGTGTATCCCGGTCTTGCAATAAAAATGCTGTCAAAAAAGGCAGACGTTACCATGATTAGCTTTGCCGAGACAGAAAAGCTTATTGATGCAAAGGCGTGTGCTCTTACCGGCAACCCCTTAAGGCCCAACCTTTTTGACAATGTGGATACAGCACATGTGCGGAACCAGTACGGCTTTGATAGTAAGCCCATTGTGCTTTTCTTCGGCGGCTCATTAGGTGCCGAAAGGATGAACGATGCCTTGGTAGAGCTTATAAAAACGGGCTTTGAAGGCTTTAACCTTGTGGCGGCAACAGGTGCCAAGCATTTCGATGCTATTGCGGAGCGATTGGCAAATGCCAATGTTGAGCCAATCAATATTAAAAACCTTGCGATTATGCCATACATTTACAACATGAACGAGGTTTTGGGTGCAGCTGACATGGCTGTGTGCCGTGCAGGTGCCATTACCATAAGCGAGCTTAACGCATTGGGCAAGGCGGCAGTTTTGGTGCCCAGCCCTTACGTGGCACATAACCACCAGGAGCAGAACGCACGTTATCTGGAAAAGAACGGTGCGGCCCATGTGCTTTTGGAGGGTGAGCTTAATGGCGAAAGCCTTAAGGCGAAAATCCTTGATGTGCTTTCCGACAGGGAAACCCTGCTTAAAATGAGGGATAATTCCTACCGCATGGGCGAAAGAGACGCTTGTGCCAAGATTTATGCAATAGTGAAAGACCTTGTAAAGGATTAACAATTGATGTGCCTTCTGAATAGTATATAGCAGGAGGTGCGGTGTTTTTGAAATATATTGTAAAAGGTGACAGGGAGCTTTGCGGCAGTGTTCGCATACAAGGGGCAAAGAACAGTGTTCTGCCCATTTTGGCGGCGAGTATTCTCTCAAACGACAAATGCGAAATACACGATTGCCCCGACCTGAGCGATGTTAGATACACCATGGAGATTTTAGAGGCAATAGGCTGCAGTGCAGCATACGAGAACGGCACCGTTACGGTGGATTCCTCCTCGGCATTCAACTGCGAGATACCGCCTCATCTTATGCGTCAGCTTCGCAGCTCCATAGTGTTTTTAGGTGCTGTCACCATGAAAATGGGAAAAGCCAGAATGAGCATGCCGGGTGGCTGCCCCTTGGGTGCAAGACCTATTGATTTACACCTTAAGGCACTGAAAGCCTTGGGGATAAAGGCTCGTGAGGAGGCAGGCTTTATCGAAACCGATGCCAGTGATGCAAAATGTGCTCATGTGCACCTTGCATTCCCAAGCGTAGGTGCAACGGAAAATACCATACTGGCGGCTGTGAAAATCAAGGGCGAAAGCCTTATTACAAATGCGGCACGTGAGCCTGAGATAGTAGACCTTTGCAATTTCCTTAACGCTATGGGTGCACACATTACAGGCAGCGGCACAGGCACTATACATATTGAAGGAGTGGCATCCCTTAAGGGTATAAACTACAGAATAATACCCGACAGGATTGCGGCGGCAACCTATATGTGTATTGCCATGGCAACAGGCGGCGAAATCGAACTGGAAAACGTAAAGCGTGACCATCTTACGGCTATTACCAACGAGCTGAGGGACGAAGGTGCAAGGGTTGAGTTTTTTGGTGAAAGAGGCTATATCCGTGCACCGGGGAAGATTAAAAGTGCGGCAATGATAAAAACCATGCCATACCCGGGGTTTCCCACCGATGCTCAGTCGGTGTTTATGCCTCATCTGATAAAGGGCGATTCCACCAGCGTTATAGTGGAAAATATTTTTGAAAACAGGTTCAAGATTGTGCCCGATTTAAACCTTATGGGGGCAGATATTGTAACCGAGGGCAGAAGTGCTATTATACGTGGACCCAGGCAGCTTAGTGGTGCTCACGTTGTTGCACCCGACCTTCGTGGAGGTGCGGCACTGTTGATTGCGGCACTTTCGGCAAAGGGCGAAAGCGTTATCGAGGACGAGGGTCATATTGCCCGAGGGTATGAAAATTTAGTTGAAAACATACGCTCTTTAGGAGCAGATATAAGGTGTGAATAAGGTGTGGACCTTAACAAAAGAGAGGGTTGCTTATGGCTAAAAAGAAAAAGAAACTGAGAGTGAGACCGGGGTGTCTGGTGTCGGTGTTTATTCTTGTTGTCAGTGCGGTGGTGCTGTTTTTAACCCCCATTTTTGACATTGACGACATTGTAATAAAGGGCAACGCACGCATATCAAAGGCAGAAATTATGATTGCCTCGGGCATAAGAGAGGATAAAAACATATTTGCAATTAATAAAGGCTATGCCAAAAAGAAAATTTTAGCTATCGGATATATTGAAGATGTTAAAATTTCACGCCAGCTCCCGGGTAAGGTGGTAATCACCGTTAAAGAGGGCAGCGTTTCGGCATATCTTGACTTTGG
>JAFUJG010000089.1 GCA_017468215.1 Clostridia bacterium
AATGATGTACAGGAAGCCCTGTTAGCTCCTTAACACATTTGATAACCTGTTCAACACCGCCATGCGAGAAGGATGAATTAATCTTCACGTTGCGGCCGCTGATTTTTACCCTTGTATCACGAGGGATTGAAAGCATGCTCACCTTGTGCTCAACAGGGTCAACCTGACAGAGCATCATAACGTCAATCAGCTTGGCCTCTACATCAACACCCAGAACAAGAATGTTGTAGGGAGAGCTTTTTGTTACGGGTTCAAGACCTTCAACATGCTCATCGCTGCTGCCATCTGGCATATTTGCCGCAAAACCAAAATCAGAATGCAGGTAGTTAAAAAAGAGAATGCCTGCAGAAAAAATTGCGAATATAAAAGTTGTACACGTTACAATTAAAAGATATTTTTTTACGTTCATATTATCTTCTCCGATTTCTGAAATCAACACTGTACCAAATTTGATTATATATTATACTTTTCCTCTTGTCAAGAAAAGCACTTCATTAATAATACCTTTTAAATGTTTAAAAAGTTGCATTAAATTGTAAATTTTTCATTTTTTTGCAGATTAATAACATTTCTTTATGCGAAAAGGGCACGCATGACAGCGTGCCCTTTTGTTATTGAATAAGATTATTCAACTGTTGTGTACATGAAGTACTTGTAACCTAAGGGGTTAGAGTAGAAGCCCTTAACGGAGCTGTTTATCATGTAAATATCTGTGTAGTAGTAAACAGGGTTGATACAACCTGTGGACATAAGAAGGTCTTCTGCATAGTGCATAAGAGCATATCTTGTTTCAATATCGCCGCAGGACTTAACGTGAGCAATGATTACATCATATGTTTCAGCCCATGTACCGTTTTCAACAACTACATCATAACCAAAGGGTGTAAGGTCGATGGAGTAGCCCTTAAAGTCAGCGTGAGCGCCCTTACCGAGCTGAGCATCGTTGTTGCCGGAGGATGTAATCCACATATCAAGGAATGTGATGGGGTCGTTGTAGTCAGCTACCCAGCCGTGTCTTGCAACGGAGAAGTCACCTGCGTTACGTGTGTTAAGGAATGTGTTCCATTCCTGGTTTTCAAGGTTAAGAGTGAAGCCGATACCTGCAAATGCACCCTGGATGTATTCACCGATAGCCTGGTGAGCATCGTTTGTGTTGTAAATGTATGTGAGAGAAGGAGCGTTTGTGAACATGCCTGTAGCTTCGTCAAATGCGTAGTACTTCTTAAGAACTTCAACTGCTGCTGCAAAGTTTTCTTCAACAGCGTTTACATCGAAGTAACCTGTGTAGTCTTCGGAAGAACCTGCGTTCTGGATATATTCTGTACCGTCAGCATCCGTAAGACCGGAACCTACAAATGTAGATGCGGGCATTTCACCTGCCTGAGAAATAGCTTCTACGATATAGTTACGGTCAAGAAGAAGACCGAGTGCGTTACGGATTTCAGCCTGAGCTGCTTCCTTTTCTGCACCTGTGAGAGTCGTATCAGCGGGGAGAAGTGTTTCGTTAACGTTCCAGCATACGAAGTAAGTACCCAACTGACCTGCAACTACGAATTCTTCGGGATACTGTGTCTTAAGAGCAGGAATTTCTGCTGTGGGAACGTCATCGATAAGAAGCCAGGAACCGTTCTTGAAGTTTGTGAGCATGTTGTTAGCATCGTCAGAAAGATAGCACTTGATTTCGGGCATTGTTACGGATGCCGCATCATAGTAGTTTTCGTTCTTTGTGAGAGTGATAACACTGTCATGTTCCCAAGCTGTAATTGTGTAAGGACCGTTACATACATATGTGGAAGGAGCTGTAGCCCAAGCTTCGTTAGCTACAACATCTTCTCTTACGGGCATGTATGTGGGGAAAGCAAGGAGTTCGTTCCAGTAGTTAACCTTGTTGTAAAGAGTAACCTGGAGTGTTCTTTCGTCAATAGCTTCAACAGCAAGAGAAGCGCCTTCTTCTTCAGCTTCAACTTCCTTGTAGCCCTTGATTACGTCAAACATGTAGCAGTAGTCGGCTGCTGTAGCGGGAGCTGCAGCTCTGTTCCAGCTGAATACGAAATCGGCTGCTGTAAGGGGCTGACCGTCAGACCACATAAGACCTTCTTTAAGTGTGTAGGTATAAGTGATTGTACCGTCTTCGTTTTCAACACCTTCAACGAGTTCTTCAGCACATTCGGGAACGATTACGAGGTTTCCGTCATCGTCCTGAGCCCACTTTGCAAGTGCAGAGAAAAGGTGTGCTACCATTGTTGCGCCGTCAACAGATGCGTTAAGCGCAGGGTCAAGTGTGTCGGGTTCGGAAGCAAGACATACTGCAAGAGACTGAACAGGAGTAGTACCTGTGGGGTCAGTAGCATTGTCATTACCGCCGCATGCTGCCATTGAAAGTACAAATGTACAAGCAAGAATAACAGCTAAGATTTTTCTGAGTTTCATAGATATTCCATCCTTTCTTTTATATCTTAAGCGTTTCGCTTAAAATTCAGTTGATTTCGTTCACTCTGTGGCATGCCACAAAATGACCTGTCTGCACCTCTTTAAATTCGGGCATAGACTGTGCACAGACTTCTTTTGCATAGGGACATCTTGTTCTGAAAGGACATCCCGAGGGTGCGTTCAAGGGCGAAGGAATATCGCCTTCGAGCACAATTCTTGTATTCTCACGTGCAATCTTCGGGTCCGGAACAGGAACAGCCGATAAAAGTGACTTGGAATACGGATGCAAGGGGTTGTCGTAGATTTCATTAGCATCAGCTAATTCGACCATTCTGCCAAGATACATTACTGCAATACGGTCGCTTATGTGACGCACAACCAACAGGTCATGTGCAATGAAAAGATACGTAAGACCCATCTTTACCTGCAAATCTTCAAACATGTTGATAACCTGTGCCTGAATAGATACGTCCAGAGCACTTACAGGCTCGTCACACACGATAAAATCGGGGTTTACAGCCAAAGAACGTGCAATGCCTATTCTCTGTCTCTGACCGCCGGAGAACTCGTGAGCATAACGTGATGCGTGTTCACTGTTAAGACCTACATGACCCATAAGCTCAAGTATTTTTTCCTCTCTCTCCTTTTTGGAGGTGTACATCTTATGCACATCCAGAGGCTCACCGATAATATCGGAAACTGTCATTCTGGGGTTAAGAGAAGAATAAGGGTCCTGAAAAACCATTGTTGCATGACGGCGGAATTCCTCTATGCTCTGCTTAGACTTGATGGGCTTGCCATCATAAAGGATTTCACCGCTTGTGGGATTGTAAAGGTGAAGAATTGTTCTGCCGACAGTTGTCTTGCCGCAGCCTGACTCACCTACAAGACCTAATGTTTCGCCTTTTTTAATGGAAAAGGAAACATTGTCAAC
>JAFUJG010000090.1 GCA_017468215.1 Clostridia bacterium
AATGGACTTGGTCAGTATCAGATTTGTATATGTACCCGAGGCTGCGGAGTGTTCAGTGTTGATGGGGCAGAGTATAGCATTAAAAAAGGCGATGTGTTTTATCTTTCACCTGAGGAAGGGCACGAATACTATCCGCATGATAATAGTTGGACAATAATATGGATTGTTTTCAACGGTAAAGAAATGAAAAGCCTTGCCGGATATTTTGATTTTGAGAAAACCTTTGTTTGCCATGCGGACGAGAGTATGCTTGACAGGATGATTGAAATCTGTGAGAGGCTTTATGATACCTACAATAAAAACGAAAGGTACGAGTTTTCTTTAACAACAGATATGCTGAAGCTTCTTGAATGTGTAAGCAGCTGTGAAAAGATACTGCAGCAAAAAACTGCAAGCGACACAAAGGGCGGTTTTTCGCCTGTTATAGACTATATCAAAAAGTACTATATGAATTTTATAACTCTTGAGGATATGGCAGAAACGCTGGGGCTTTCAAAAAGCCATTTTTGCAGACAGTTCAAGGAGTTTTACAAGGTAACACCAATGGTGTATCTTAACCGCTACAGGATAAGTGTGGCAAAATTTCTGCTCACTACAACCGTTGAAAGCATTGACGTTATTGCAGGGAAAACAGGCTTTAGTGATACAAGCTATTTTTGTGCAGTATTTAAAAAAGTTGAGGGCTGTTCACCAGTGCAGTACAGGAAACGTCATGAGCAATAATTTAATATTTTGCGGCAATATGTTGCGATTTACAACAATTTTGTAATATGATACAATCGTCTTAAAAGGAGTGGTTTTATGAGAAACAATCTTTTTAAGGCGATTTTTGTTTTGGCGGTGATTTTGATGTACGTTACTGTAAACGTAGGTGCCGAAACTCTTGTTTTTGACCCTGCCCGGGATGAAAACTGGTATTATCACGGCGTTTTTTACGGCAGAGGCATCCAGCTTAAAGAAGGCGATAGTAAAGGCAATATCTATCTTACAAGCGAATATTACTATAAACCCGGCAGATGGGGGCAGGAGCATTTCCCCATTTTTGAAAGTGCCGATGGTGGCAGAACCTTTAATCATATAAGTGATATTTACGACACGGAATTTACCGCAAAAAAATATATGGAAGCTGAGGATGGGTCCTACTATGAGGTGCCCGAGGGGTCTGATGGTGCAACCACATATAAAAATGAATGGTGGAGCATGCTTTACCAGCCAACACTTTTTGAACTGCCCGAAGATATTGGCAATTTAAAAAAAGGAACAGTTTTGTGTGTTGGTACCACACGTGCAAACAATCATTGTGCAATAGTTATTTACTACTCGACCGACAATCTTAAAACATGGAGCTATCTATCCACAGTAGCAGAAGGCGGAAAATGCGAGATGGAAAAGGCAAGTGCAATCTGGGAAGGCTTTCTCGTTTATGAAAACAATGCTCTTTACTGCTTTTATTCCGATGAGCGAGGAATGACAGGCGGCGGACAGAGGCTTGTTGTAAAAAAGTCTGCCGATGCATTACAATGGGGCGATGATATAAAAGTTTGCGACTTTGAAGAAGAAAACAATCACTACCGCCCGGGTATGCCTATTGTGACCCGTCTTCCCGATAATAGGTACATGCTTGTGTACGAGGGCGTTAATATGGGCAGCCCCCTTCCTAATTTTTATAAAATCACAGACAATATTGAGGAGTGGGATTACAAGGACCACGGAACTCAGATGCCCACACTTTTTTCAGGTGGGTCACCTTATTGCACCACAATGCCCGACGGCAATGTAATAATAGGTGGGCACGGCACAAGTAAGATAGGTGTAAATACAAACAGCCTTGCAACAGATGAATGGATAGCACTTGATACAACTATTGAAAACGGATATTCAAGATGCCTTTTTCCATTGCAAAACGGAAAGTTACTTATAACCAGCGGCGGCAATTGGGACATTACAGGTGCCAGAAAGCTTCGCTGCTGTATAGAAGAAGTCACAATTGGCAAGGAAATAAAGCCAATTAGCGTTAATGGCAGCACGCCTTGGGGCGAAATAACTCCTAACTACGATAACGATGCCGATAAAGCTGCAGACGGCAATCCCAAAACCTTCTTCGATGGCTTGCAGGACGGTTATGTAATAATTGATTTAGGCAAAGAGGTAAACGTTTCGGCAATCGGATATATACCCAGGTTCGATTTTGGTTTCAGAGTAAAGGGAAGTAAGTTTTATGCATCAAAGGATGGCGAAAGCTGGACCGAAATTTATACAGTTACCCAAACGCCTAAAAACAGCGTAATACATTATGCCAACATTGAAGATGGTGAATATCGCTACATAAAATACAACACAAACGGTGAAGAATTCTGCTCCATTGCCGAAATTAAGGTTTATGCATATACTGTTCCCATTAATATTGTGCATGAGGGCGACAATCTTAAAATTAGTGTGTCAAGTAATACTAAATGTATTGCAGGGATATACAACAGCGAGGGAATCCTTGTGAAAGTTTTGACTTTTAGGGACGAGATAACCACAGCCTACAAGGATGATATGGCATATATAAAAATTTTTTCATGGGATGAGTTTAATGTGATGCGCCCTTTTGTAAAACAGCTACAATAAACTTGAAAT
>JAFUJG010000091.1 GCA_017468215.1 Clostridia bacterium
ATTTCCATTTTTGTAACGGTGGGATTGAGCACCTCTTTTTTAACTATTTTATACATGTTTAACGCCTCCAAAGCATGAAAATGCTTTTAATTATAATCAAAAAGTATAGCACTTGTGTCCTTTTTTGTCAACGAAAAAAAGAGGTTGAACCCAACCTCTTTTTATTATTCGCCGTATACAATAAGCACCGTTACGCCAACAGAGTTTAAATACACGCTCTCGTCGCCGCCAACGGAGCCTTCGGTGTAAAATGTAACCTTCCACACGCACTCAATGGGGTCGTAGCTTACCATTACAGAGTCGTAATCAACTGTGCACTCTCTCTTTGCAAGCTCGATTGCTTCATCGGCGTTTGCAACGGAGGTGGGTGTTGTGTTTACAAAGCCTGTGCTCTTAACGCCCCACTCGCCCACTTTGTAATAGTCGGCATCGTGCAGGTAGGAAAATACTCCCACGCTTATCTCGTCCGACGAGCCGCCGCCTGCGGATTTTATCTCGGTTGAAGCTTCTGTGGGTGCCTCCTCAGAGGGCGCTTCCTCCTCTGCAGCCTCGCCGTCCCGGGGATATTCGGTTTCGTCCTGTGGTATATTACGAAGGGAAAAGCCTGTTCTTACTTCCTCGGTAACGGTTTCAATTACCGAATCCTCCTCGTCGATAAGGCTCATGGTTGCAATGCCGTAGTCTTCTGTAATCTGTGCGTGTTCATCTATTGTTGCACCGCTTTGTACAATATCTGCACTGTTTTCTTCAATAGGTGCAGCCTCAGCTGTAGCCTTTGTATCCTTCTTATCTGCTGTAAAGTTTACCTTTTCCTGTGTTACTGCTTCTTTATTTACTGCACTTTCAGTAGGTACTTCGACTTTAACGCTGTCACGGCGAAAATCGTTATAGGCTGTTGAATTTTCTTTGGCCTCTGTTGCCTCGCTGTACATGCCTATTTCATCGGTCACGTTAGTAAACACCGAGGGGTTTGTGAACACAGCGCCTAAAACAACAGCCGCCGCAACAGCAGTTCCTATGAAGGAATACTTTATAACAGGGTTTTTCTGTTTAACAGGTCGGGCTGCCTGTAAAAACGCCCTATCAAGGATTGCTCTGTCGCCCTTGATATCGTCGTTGGCCTTTTTATATAGGTCTCTAAACATAGTCATACTCTCCTTTGAGCTTTGCCGAAAGTAACTCTCTGCCTCGTTTTAACTGAGATTTTACTGTAGATTCGTTTATACCTAAATACTCAGATATTTTACTTATGGGGAGGTCCTCATAATAGAACAGATGGATAACCGTGCGGTATTTCTGCGGAAGCTCCATTACAGCATAATAAACATCACTCTTTTCCTCGCTGTCAAAGGTAATGTTTTCATTAAGCGGTTCTGTCTTTTTAAACCAGCTGGATGTAAAATAGCTGTTTGATGCATTGATGGCAACTCGTATGAGCCACGCCTTCACATGCTCCTCCGTTTCAAACTCTTTATTACATTTTATGTATTTATAAAAAACTTCCTGCACTATATCGTCAGTTGCGTCCTGATTTTTTGCTCTGCAAAGAACAAGACGGTATATACTGTCGAAGTATTTTTCACAGATAGCTTTCTTATCTGTCAATACCAACACGTTTTTCACCTCCTCCAAGGCGAAGGGATTCGAACCCCCTCGCCTTATAATACTTTCCAACAGCTCAAAAAGTTGCATTAATTTAAAAAAATTTCAAAAATTTTTAAAATAGTGCTTTTTTCTCAGTTTCCTGTGGGCAAAACAGTAAAGGCTGTGTTCTCCAACACGCCCAGTGTTACATCCTCCGTAGGCTCAACTATTACCTCTTTCCCATCAAAGCTTTCGTTAAAACCGAACCTTGAGAAAACAGCAAGCAAGACAATTACAATAACTGCCACTATTGTTCCTTTAAATTTCATAATCTCACCTCTGATGTTATTTTAACAAATATTCAGACACTTTTCAACAAATGTAACTGTATTGTAATTTTGATTTAATTATGGTAAAATCATCCTCGAGGTGATAGTATGACCTATTTTGATAAAAACGCATTAAAGCTTTCACACGAATATATAAAGCAGCACGTAACAAAGGGTGATGTCTGTGTTGATGCCACCATGGGGCGTGGACGTGACACGCTGCTTTTATGTTCAATTGCAAAAGAGGTTTTTGCCTTTGACATACAAAGTGAGGCACTATCCTCCACCAAAAAGCTCTTAGAGGAAAACCAAATTTCCAATGCTAAGCTTATCCTTGACAGCCACCACAACCTTAAAAACTATGTACAAAGTGCAAAATGCGTTGTGTTCAACTTTGGCTTTTTGCCCGGAGGCGACCACAGCATTTTCTCACATTCTGATACCAGCATAAAAGCAATCCGGGCGGCATTGGATATAATAGCCGACGACGGCTTTGTGTCCATATGCTCCTATTACGGCGGTGACACAGGATTTGAGGAGAGGGATGCTCTTTTAGCCTTTTTGCAGACCCTTGACGCAAAAAAATACACGGTTATGCTGCAGTCCTTCCATAACCGACCCAATTGCCCGCCGCTTTTTATTGTTATCGAAAAAAATCACTGAGGTGCTTTATGGCTATTGTTTTACTTTCTGCAGACAAGCCCTTTTCAGAGTATGAGCATTTATTGGAGTATGCAAATTGTGAAAGGGTCAGTAAAATTAAAAGCATAAAATCCGACAAGGAAAAGTCGGTTTTGCTTCTTTCCCACCTTTTGGCAAAAAAGATAGTATCGGATGAGCTTGACATACCCTTTTCTCATGTGGAATTTTCCTTCAATGAGCACGGCAAGCCCTGTGTAAAAAGGGATAATTACCACTTTTCCATCTCACATTCAGGCAATATGATTGCTTTTGTATCCAACCTTTTGCCCATCGGGATAGACATCCAGCAAACAGACAATACCCATGCCTTTTCCGCAATGCGGTTTTTCACCAAAAATGAGCAGGATTATATCGCATCCGACCCCAAGTGCTTTTTTGAGATATGGACAAAAAAGGAAGCCTATATAAAAATGCTGGGCACAGGTTTGTCAACACCACTTTCAGGCTTTGATGTGTTAAAGGAACCTGTTAAGGACATGCTTTTTTCAACCTGTTTCGACACATTCTGCCTTAGTATTTGTGCGGAAAACATTTCCAAAATCAACACTCAAATCAAATATGTCTAAATAAAGGGCGAAAGGCTATTTTCGCTCGTTATTTTATTGACAATGCAATTAAAAGCATGATAAAATTATCCTAATTGGATTAATAGGAGGAATACACTTGAAAGGCGTTAAAAAAGCTGCCGCAATTTTGGGCGGCACAGCACTTTTAGCAGGTGCAGGAAGCGCATACGGTGCCTACACCTTATATAAAAGAGTTATCCCACGCCAGACGGAAAACCGTGTGGATTTAAACGAAATGGCTGACATGGCTCAGTGGGAGGAATACAAAAAGATTATTCATGCAAATAAGTCATGGCTCAAGGAGCGTGTTATGGAAAGTGTTTCCATCACCTCACGTGACGGCCTCACCCTCTGCGGCGACTATTTTCCTGCAGATACTCCCTCTGACAAAATAGTCCTTTGCCATCATGGCTACACCTCCACAGGCTGGGATTCGTGCTCGTCTGTAGCGGCGTTTTTCCTGAGAGAAGGCTACGACTGTCTTGTGGTTGACAACCGTGCTCACGGCAAAAGTGAGGGCGATTACGTAGGCTTCGGCATTTTAGACAGGTTTGACTGTCTTAGCTGGATAAACTACACCAACGACCGCTTCATGGGCAAAAAGGATATTATCCTCTACGGTGTGTCCATGGGTGCGGCAACGGTTGTTATGGCCTCGGGCTTTAAAAAGATACCCGAAAACGTAAAGGCGATTATTTCTGACTGTGCCTTCACATCACCTTACGATGTGTTCTCCCACATCTTAAAGCGTGACTATCACCTGCCCGAGTTCCCTGTTATGAGCATTAACGATATGCTCACAAAGAAAACAGCAGGCTACGGCTTCCGTGACTATTCTACCTTTGATGCGGTAGCAAGTACAAAGATACCGATTTTGTTCATCCACGGTGAAAAGGACGATTTTGTTCCCACCGAAATGAGCCGTAAAAACTTTAAGGCATGTAAAGCCCCCAAGGAGCTTTTAATTGTGGAAAACGCAGGTCATGCCGCTGCATATTATGAAAATGTTCCTCTTTACGAGGCTACGGTTAAAGAGTTTTTAAAGAAATATTTATAATAAAGAGAGGAAGATAAGATGAAAGAGTTAAACATCAACGGTGCTGCTATGAAATGCTATCCCTTAACAGCCGCACAGCGAATTCACAACTACACAATCAAGTATGCTCCCCCTCAGGTGCTCTGCATAGGCACAGGCCTTTATTTCCAGGCAGAGCTTGACTTTAATGTTCTCAGTGAGTCTATCCGTGAAGCCTGCATGAGAATGGAATCCATGCGTGTACGCTTTACCGAGGACGAGGAGGGCAATGTTTATCAGTATATTGTTCCCTTTGAGGACCGCACCTTCCCCCTTGTTGACTTTTCTGACTGGCAGGAGGAGGATGCCCACAAGGAAATGGAAAAGTGGACACGTGAGCCTTTTGCCCGCTTTAATTCGCCCATGAACAAAATTGTCATGGTAAAGCTTCCCAATGGCTACAACGGCGTTTATTTAAAGGTTGACCATATGATTATGGACTCCTCAAGCCTTATCGCCTTTGACCGTGACGTTCTTGAAATTTATACATCACGCCTTTTTGACCGTGAGCCTCCCAAGCCTATGATGAGCTACATCAAGCAGCTTGAAAAGGACCTTGAATATGAACAGGGCAGTGCCGCAATGAAAAAGGACGAGGAGTTCTGGCTTAACGAAATTCATCGTGACGAGCCTATTTATACTGACTTTGCAGGTCCCAAGCGTCTGGAGGATTGGAGAAAGGCTACAGGCAACCCCGATGCAAGAAGTGCAATGGTTGTATCAAAAAATCCCGAGGCAGGTATTAGTGTATTCCACCTTGAACAGGAGCCTTCGCAGAGGCTTATGGATTTCTGCCAGGAAACTAACACACCTATGGTGTGCTTGCTCCTTATGGGCTTGCGTACATGCCTTTCCAAGTTCAACAACAACGAAAAGGATATTTCCTTAAAGAGCTGTATTGCTCGCCGTGGCACGCTGCTGGAAAAGAAATCCGGCGGTACAAGAATACACTTCTTCCCCCTTCGTACAATTATCGAGCCCGAGACAACCTTTGAGGAAGCTCTTAGGATTATTCAGAACGAACAGAACCGTATTTTCCGCCACGCAAACTTTGACCCCATTTTAAACACAATGCTCCGTAGCAGAGAGTTGAAATTATCACCCGGTGCCAGCTACGAATGTATGAGCCTTACATATCAGCCTCTTACACTTAAGCAGCAGCAGGGCAGCGCTGAGGAAATGGATATCCCCTACAAGAGCATGTGGTACTCCAATGGTTGTGCAGGTCAGCCCTTGTACTTAACGGTTATGCACCGTGTTGAAGACAACGGTCTTGCTTTCAGCTTTGAATACCGTTACGATGCAGTAACACCTCACGAGATGGAATATCTTTATTACTACCTCTGCAAGGTGCTGTTCCGTGGTATTGAAGATAAAACCCGCACAGTTGGCGAAATTCTTGATATGATTTAATTTTAAGGAGGATAAAAACTATGTTTGAACAGATTAAGGAACTTATTTTAAACTACGTTGACGTTGACAGTGAAGCAATTACAGAGGATTCTCGCTTTATTGAGGATTTAGGCTTCACATCCTATGACTTTATGAGTATGCTTGGCGAGGTTGAAGAAACCTTCGGTGTACAGGTTGAGGAGGAAGCTGTTCTCACTCTCTCCACAATCAGAGATGCCATAAAATATTTCGAATCCTTAAAGTAAAGGAGAACGTATATGGATAAAACAAAAATCAAAACCCTTGCAGACCTTGTGAGGCTTTCTGCCGAGGAATTTGGAGACAAAGCCTACATAAAAGAAAAGGCAGGCACCGAAATTGCAGAATACAGCCACGCAAAGCTCTACTCCGATGCAAGAAAAATTGCATCCTACATAAAGAGCGTTTACGGCGATGAAAAGGTTCATGCGGCAATCATTGGTCCTTCAAGCAGTATGTACCTTGCGGCATACTTTGGCACAATCGTAGGCGGCAATGTAACAGTTCCCCTGGACAGTCAGCTTCAGGCAGAGGATATTACAGACCTTGTTAACCGTGCCGATGTTAACCTTTTCTTCTACGACAGCCGTTATGCAGCAATGATTCCCCACCTTGCGGCAAACTGCCCCCAGGTAAAGAAGTTCGTAGCACTTCACGCTGCGGAGGGTGCCGAGGTTACAATTTCTGACATTACAGAAGCATACCCCGAGGCTGAATTAGTCGAGATTGACCCTTCTTCCCTTGCATCCATTGTTTACACATCCGGTACAACAGGTAAGGCAAAGGGCGTTATGCTCGCTCACTCCAACCTTATCGACAACGTTAATTGTGCCGACGACGAAAGCGATGTTGACCAGGTTTTATTATCCGTGCTCCCCATTCATCATGTATACTGCTGGACCTGCGACTTTTTACTGTCGCTCCGCTACGGTACAACAATCTGCATTAACGATTCTATGATGCGTATTGCAGCTAACCTTAAGCTTTTCCAGCCTACAATGATGCTTGTTGTTCCCATGATTGCGCAAACCCTTTATAAGCAGATTATGAACGCTGCTGCGGCAAAAAATCTTCCTCCCCGGGTAATTGCACAGGCAGTTTTTGGCGGAAGATTACGCTGTATTTATTCAGGCGGTGCATACCTTGCACCCGAGGTGCAGAAGGGTTACCTTGATTTGGGTATCCCCATCTGCCAGGGCTACGGCATGACCGAGTGCTCGCCCCGTATTTCTACAGCTAACTTTAACAACCTCTCCACAGCAGGTGACGTTGGCGAAGTTG
>JAFUJG010000092.1 GCA_017468215.1 Clostridia bacterium
ATGTTAGAAATTATAACATAAGTCAAGTTATAATTTTCTTGAGGTGATTAATTTGGATGAGAAATTGATAATCAAAAAGAAGTCTCTCAAAGGAGAAGATGGGTATAAAACCTTTTCAATACGTGTAAGCGATGAAACCGTACAAAAATTAAACGTATTGGCAGAGGAGACAAACCGTTCTCGAAATGAATTAATAAATATTTTGTTAGATTACGCAATAGACAACTGTAAAGTAATGTAATTAAAAACATTCAGCGTTCAGAACCCTGCATTTAATAACGTATGCGGACCGCCGGGGACGTAGGTCCCTACATTTTCTCCGCTGTAAATTTTGCTTGGGGTGATTCGTGAATCGTCCTTACACCGCAGTCTACCCTTATAAAGAAATAAAGATAGCCTTAATCGGCTATCTTTATTTCTTTATATACATCTTGTTTGCGGAGACCACGGTCTTTTGCTACTTGCTTTATTGCATCCTTTTCCGATAAGCCTTGTGATATGTGGTACGCAAAATGCTCCTGTATGCTCATGCTCTCCCAGGATGCCTTTTCCTCATTTGCGATTTCTTCCTCGCTTCTGCCTTCCACTATAAGAACAAATTCGCCCTTGGGGAGAGTGTCCTTATAAACATTTACAGCCTCGGCAAGTGTTGTTCTGATAAATTCCTCGTGGATTTTTGTCAGCTCGTGGCAAAGGGTAATTTTCCTGTCGCCCCAATATTTATGCATATCCTCCAAAGTTGCCTGAAGCTTGTGGGGTGCCTCATAAAAAATCATTGTACGGGTTTCGTTTTTAAGGCGGTCAAACAGCTCAATACGGTTCTTTTTATTGGTCGAAATAAATCCCTCAAAAACAAACTTGATTGTAGAAAGTCCGCTTGATATAAGTGCTGTAACCGCTGCAACAGGCCCGGGAACAGGCACAATGGTTATTCCGCTTTCAATACAAAGTCTTACCAAATCCTCGCCGGGGTCACAGATGGCAGGCGTACCTGCATCTGATACAAGAGCTATATTAACACCGTCTAAAAGTTTTTGAACAAGGTAAGGTCCTTTTTCGGCTTTGTTGTGTTCATAGTAGCTGGTGAGAGGTTTTTCAATTCCCAGGTGATTTAAAAGCCCCAATGTGCGGCGGGTATCCTCTGCTGCAATAAGGTCTACTTCGTTTAATGTGCGTACACAGCGGTATGTAATATCTTCTAAATTGCCTATAGGTGTGGCACAAAGGTATAATGTTCCTGGCATAGCAAGTTCTCCTTTTGTTTTAATTAAAGCTCATCCGTAATTTGCTGTATGTAATTTCCGTTGTCGTCATACATGCATACCGGAGCTGTTACTTTAAGCTGTACTTTTCCGAAAAGAGCACCCTCAATAAGAATAAGGTTTGGTGCAGATTTGCTGTTTGGCTGAACCATCGACAGCCGTTTGGGCTCGATTGAATATTTACGGAAGGTGGATATTACATCACAGAGACGGTCAGCACGATGCACCATAAAAAGCTTACCGTGGGGCTTTAACATATCGCTTGCAACATGTACAACATCATCAAGGGTGCAATGTATCTCATGTCTTGCAATTGCAAGATAATCGTTAGGGTTAACTATGCCGCCACCCTGATTCATATACGGAGGGTTGCAGGTTACTGCATCAAACTGTCTTTTGCCGTAAATCTCCACACAGTTTTTTAAGTCGGCATTTTTTACAAAGATTTGTTCGTCAAGACAATTTAAAGCCATTGTACGGCTTGCCATGGCGGCAACCTCGGGCACAATTTCAACTGCATCAATACGGGAGAGGTTATTCCTCGCCCAGCAAAGCACAGGGATAATTCCTGTTCCGCTACACAAGTCAAGCACTCTGTCACCTTTTTTGAAGGATGCAAATTTTGAAAGAAGGACCGCATCGCTCCCAAAGCAAAAGCCATCCTTTGTCTGGATAATCCTGTAGCCTTTTATATTTAAATCTTCGATTTTTTCGTTAGGTAGAATAATGTTTTCCATAAAAGCACCGTTTCTAATTAAAAACGCCAAGGAAAACCCTTGGCGTTCTTAATTTTTAAATGTAATTACTCTTCAACAGGAGCGCCTACGGGACAAGCATCAGCACAGCTACCGCAGCTAACGCATTCGTCAGCGTTGATTACGTACTTAGCGTCGCCTTCAGAAATGCAACCAACGGGGCAAGCAGATGCGCAAGCGCCACAGCTGATGCAATCGTCATTAATGATGTATGCCATAATACGAGCACCTCTTTCCTAAAATTCTGATTACATTGTATCATAAAAATAAGAAATTTCAATACCCATTTTGTAAATTGACATTGTTTTTTTATGTGAAAGTATATATAATTATACTGTAAAGAGAGGATATGCTATGAGTTTTGAATTCGGAAACGTAAAATTGAATAACAATGTGTTTCTGGCACCCATGGCAGGTGTGACAGATTTAGCGTTCAGAAAAATTTGTCACAAGCATGGATGTGCTCTTTCATATACCGAAATGGTCAGTGCAAAGGCACTTAGCTTTGAAAGCAGTAAAACACAGGATATGATGGACACTGCATCCCTTCCGTCGGCAGTTCAGATTTTTGGTCATGAACCCGACACCATGGCGTCGATTGCGAAAAAAGCCGCAGAGGATGCATTGTTTCTTGATATAAATATGGGGTGCCCCGCACCAAAAATTGTCAACAACTCTGACGGAAGTGCTCTTATGAAAAATTTGCCTCTGGCACGTGAAATAATCCGTGCTGTAGTGAAAGCGTCGCCAAAGAGCGTAAGCGTAAAAATGAGGCTTGGCTGGGATAAGGATTGTATCAATGTTATTGACCTTGCACGTATATGTGAGGAGGAAGGTGCATTTGCCATAACCGTTCACGGCAGAACACGTGAGCAGTTTTACTCAGGTACAGCCGATTGGGAAACCATTGCTAAGGTAAAGGAATCGGTAAGCATCCCTGTTGTAGGTAACGGCGACATTTTTTCGGCACAGGATGCCATAAAGATGATTGAGCAGACCAAAGTAGATGCTGTTATGATTGGCAGAGGTGCACAGGGCAATCCCTGGATATTTGAACAGACTGCCGCACTTATGGAAGGGCGGGAGGTGTACATGCCTTCCTGCGAGGAAAAAATGGCAGAGGCAATCGAACATATATCTCTGCTGTGCAATCTCAAGGGCGAATATATCGGAATCCGTGAAGCGAGGAAGCATGCCGGTTGGTATATTAAGGGGATTGAGGGTGCAGCCTTTGCCAGGGATTCCATAAACAGGTGTGAAACCCTCGAACAGATGAAAAATGTTTTAACTTCTTTAGCAAAATGCGGTTGACGGAAGTAATAAAAATTGATATAATGAGTAAAATAACAGTTCACAAAGAAAGGATGTAAAAGCATGGACAAGATTCTTTATGAGGGTCTCACCTTTGATGATGTTCTTCTGATCCCTCAGAAAAGCGATGTTTATCAGGTAGGTATTGATCTTTCTACACGACTTACTAACAAAATCAAGCTTAATATTCCGCTGATGAGCTCTGCTATGGATACTGTTACAGAATCCGCACTCGCAATTGCTATTGCACGTGAAGGCGGTATCGGTATTATCCACAAGAACATGAGCATCGAGGCACAGGCTATTGAGGTTGACAAGGTTAAGAGAAGTGAACACGGTGTTATCGTTGATCCGTTCTCTCTTTCTCCTGAGCATACTCTCGGTGATGCTGATATGCTTATGGGTAAATATAAAATTTCCGGTGTGCCGATTACTGTTGACGGCAAGCTTGTAGGTATTCTTACAAACCGTGATTTAAGATTTGAAACAGACTTCAACCGTCCTATCGGCGAGGTTATGACAAGAGAAAATCTTATTACAGCTCCCGAAGGCACAACCTTGGACGAAGCACAGGAAATCCTTCGTAAGCATAAGATTGAAAAGCTTCCCATTGTTGATAAGAACTATATGCTTAAGGGTCTTATCACAATTAAGGATATTGAAAAGGTTATCCAGTATCCTAACTCTGCACGTGACGAATCGGGCAGGCTTTTAGCAGGTGCGGCAATAGGTATTACAAACGATGTGCTCGACCGTGTAAAGGCACTTGTTGATGCATCTGTTGACGTTGTTGTTCTTGACTCCGCTCACGGTCACTCCAAGAACATTATGACATGTATTGATAAGATAAAAACAGCTTATCCCGAACTTCAGCTTGTTGCAGGTAACATTGCAACATACGGCGGCTGTGAAGACCTTATTAAGGCAGGTGCCGACGCTGTTAAGGTTGGTATCGGACCAGGTTCTATCTGTACAACAAGAGTTGTTGCAGGTATCGGTGTTCCCCAGCTTACAGCTGTTATGCAGGCGGCAGAAGCAGCAGCTAAATACAACATTCCCATTATCGCAGACGGCGGTATCAAGTATTCGGGCGACCTTCCCAAGGCTATTGCCGCAGGTGCCGATGTTATCATGATTGGTTCACTCTTTGCAGGCTGTGACGAATCTCCCGGAGACACAGA
>JAFUJG010000093.1 GCA_017468215.1 Clostridia bacterium
CATCTGCAAATGTAGCTGCAACGCCGTTTGCATCTATCTTTATTTTAAACTCAGGATTAATAGACTTTATAAATCTGTAAACAACAGTGCAAAGGTCTGCACGTGTAATGTTGGATGCAGGGTCAAAAACGGTTTCACTTCTGCCCTTTATAAAGCCGTTCTTAAATGCAGATGCAACCTAGGGATAATCCCATCTTTCCTTGGGTACATCTGTAAATGTACAGGTTGCCTTAGCATCGTATCTTCCGGAAGCAAGAACAATAATCTTTGCAAATTCTGCTCTTGTTATGGGATTGTTGGGCTTAAATGTGCCATCGGGATAACCGTTGATTATCTTTCTTTCCACAAGAGCCTTTACAGCTACCTCTGCCCAGGGTGCCTGGTTTATGTCGGAAAATGTTATGCTCTGTGTGGGGGGCTGTGTAGGAGCCTGAGTAACAGCCTCGGTCACATCCTCGCCTTCGTCAACATAACCGCCGCCATTGCCGTTGTCGGGATTTTTGGCGGATTCTTCAGTAGGAGCTTCTGTAGGAGCCTCAGTAGGCTTTTCTTCGGGCTGTTCTGTGGGCTGAGTTGTTTCTTCGTCAGTAGGCTCAGTTACCTCCTCATGAGTTCCGAAAAGAATTTTCTTTACAGTTTCAAGGAGAGGCTCAAATTCGGGGGATATAATGCCGTCCATGGCATCAACAACTGCACCGGGGAAAGCTGCCGCAAGAGCATCTCTGAGTGGTATATGAGGTCTTCTCTGAATAACCTCGCTAACTGCCTCAAACATATATTCCTCAAAGTTTTCTTCTGTTATCTCCACATCGAGAGCAAGAAGGTACGCCTGTATATCCTCAAGGAATCGGATAATCTGAGCTTCTGTTGCACCCTTACTTGTAACAGCCGCTACAAAATCGGGATAAAGCTCTGCACATTCTGCATAGGCTTCTTCAACAGAGTATTCCACGCCAGCAAAGGCTGTGGGAACTGCTGTGAAAAGCATTGTGAGCACTACTAAAAGTGCCATAATTTTTTTGATTACTTTTTTCATGGTATAATTTTCCTTTCAGTCGGCAAAATAATTGCCTTAATTTTCCACACACGTAAACCAACTGCAAAGGGTTGCAGATTTCTGCAACCCTTTGATTATACCTTAATTTTTTGCCTTAATTACTCCAAAACTTCAGGCCAAGCACGTGCAAGAAGTACGCAAGCTTCGGCTCTTGTTGTGTAGCTCTTAGGCTTGTAGGAACCGTCTTCATAGCCTGTGATAAGACCGTTAGTTACAGCGGCATCCATTTCGCCGTCGAACCACCAGGAAATATCTTCTGCGTCTGTGAATACGTCCTTAGCACCTTCTTCTGCTTCTACCCAAACAGCACTCTTAGCTCTTGCGATGATTGCAACTGCCTGTTCACGAGTGATGAGGTCGTTAGGACCAAAGTTGCCGTCACCGTAACCACGGAGCATACCGTAGCCTTCGGGGAGAGACATTGTTGCGATAATATCTTCTGCCCAGTGTCCTGTTGTATCATCGTAAAGTACGCCGTCTTCAGCTACTTCAAGACCAAGGATTCTGTAAACGATTGCAGAGAATTCAGCTCTTGTGATGTTCTGGTCAGGCTTGAATGTACCGTCTTCATAACCCTTAATGTAACCATTAATTGTCATGATGTCGATTGTTTCATGTGCCCAGTGAGCATCCTTTGTTGCTGTAGCTGCAATGTCGGGCCATTCGCACTTATGGTCGGGCGTTACTACATCACCTTCGGTTACTGTGAACTTGTAATCGCCTGTGAGAACTGTTCTGCCACTGTCGTTAGTAACCTTTACAGTACCCTTAACTTCGCCTTCCTTAACACCTGTTACAACTACTACGCCGTCAACGATTTCTACCTTAACTTCACCGTCGCCTGTGCCTGTAAATTCAACCTTTGTACCGCCTGTGGGAACCTTTACAACATTCTTAGTTTCGTCAACCTTAACTGTGATGTTTACTACAGGATCCTTAGAGCTTGTGCCACCTGTTGTAACCTTAACTGTTACTGTAACAGTTGCATCTGTTGCTACACCGTCAACATAAAGTGTTGCTGTAAGAGTTGTTTCACCCTTCTTAAGACCCTTAACAGTTGCAATGTTATTGGAGTCGCCGCTTGTAGCTGTTACTTCAACAACTTCACCGTCTTCTGTTGTCCAAACAACTTCTGCTGTAGAACCTGCAGGAACGTTCTGAGGTGTTGTTGTAATATCGATTGTTCTGCCCTTTGTTACGCTTCTTGTTGTCTTACCTGCAAGTGCAAGTGTGGGAGCAACAACATCTTCGGGAAGAATTTCGAATGTATCTTCTGCTTCTGCTGCTTCTGTACCAACTGCTACTGTGTATACGTTACCTACAGCTGCACCGTCAATTGCGATTGTGATACCTGCTTCGAATTCTGCCTTTGTATGTGTTACTGCATATACATTGTCAGAACCAAGTGTAACTGTAACTACAACATGTTCAAGGTTTGTTGTACCCTTTACAACGATTTCAGCGTTTTCGTTGTCGCTGAGTTTGAAGTCTGCAATGTCATCAAGTGTGATTTCGTATACAATAGGTGTATCTTCAACGATTGCAAATTCGTCGGAATCAGAAGCCTTTTCTGTACCAACTACTACTGTGTATACATCGCCTTCTTCTGCAGCATCGGGAGCGTTAAGTGTGATACCTGCTTCGAACTCTGCCTTTGTGTATACTACTGCGTAGATTGTTTCGCCACCCTTAACGATAGCTACTGTTACGTAGTCAAGGTTTGTTGTACCCTTAACTTCGATTGTACCGTCAGCTGTTGTATCAGCTACATCGTCAAGTACTACTTCGTATGTTACTGCTGCACCTTCGATTGCGAATTCATCGGAAGCGGAAGCCTTTTCTGTACCAACCACTACTGTGTATACATCGCCTTCTTCTGCAGCATCGGGAGCATTAAGTGTGATACCTGCTTCAAATTCTGCCTTTTCGTATACTACTGCGTAGATTGTTTCGCCATTCTTAATGATAGCTACTGTTACGTGGTCAAGGTTTGTTGTACCCTTAACTTCGATTGTACCGTCAACTGTTGTATCAAGAACATCGTCAAGTGTTACATAGGGTTCTTCAACTACAACATCGCTTGTAGCTGTAACTGTGAAGGATGCTACATATCTGTAAACGTCTTCTTCGTTCTCAACTACGCCGTCCAAATCTTCGTCTGTATAACCACGGTAAATATTAACTGTTTCTGTACCGTTAGCTTCTTCTGTTACTTCAAGAACAAGTGTACCAACAGTTTCTTCGTGAGCATAAACCTTGATACCGTTTGCATCACAGTTAGCGTCAAAAGTAGCAAGTCTATAATTGTTAAGAGATGCAATTGCGGGATAACGGTTGTGAGCAAACTTAAGTACAACTTCTGTTGCTGTATCGCCGTCGATTTCTGCACCGTTGATATAGGGAAGTTCTTCGCCGTTTTCATAACGGAGAATCTCTCTACCAATGTATCTGTTAAGATGTACAAGCTCAAGACCGTGCTTTTCATCAACTGCTGTCATTGCCGCTTTAAGTTTATCCACAGTTGTATCTACAATGTTGTTTTCTTCTGCACGAAGGTCAATACCGTATTCATCAGCAACTCTGTCAACTAATCCATCGCTGAAGTCCTGAGCGAGAACATAATGTGCAACGTTCTTCATTGTTGCATACAAAGCATCGACTGTAGCTTCGTTATTGCCACCGGGAATAGCTGTAGCATCACCAACAACTTCTGCAATAAGGTCTGTCTTATTCATCTGAAGAAGGTCGTCCTTCATTTCGGGAACAACAGTGTTAATCATGTATCTTACAAAGTCTTCACCGGCAAGAAGGAATGCAGACTTCATGTCACGGTCAGAAATCTTTCCGAAAAGACCGTCTGTATTTTCTTCATTAATCTGGTTTGTAGCTACCTGCATACCAAGTGTAAAAGCATTAACCATGCCTTCAGCCATCATTTCGATAACATCTTCTTCGAGGTATGTCTGAATGCCGGACATGTCATCTGTAGCTGTTACATAATCGTATGCTGCAAGATAAGCATTTGCTTCAGCTGCGTCTTCACCTTCGAGAACAACACCGTCAACTACTACCATTTCTGCAAGCTCGCCAAAGTAAACTGTAAGGTCTGCAGAGTAGTCACCAAGGCCGTTAAGTGCCAAGCCGGGCTGAGAAGCACTGATTGCTTCGTCGTTTTCTGTTTCGAAAGCTGTGAAGCGAGCAAGCCAGTCCTGATAATTTGCATCGTCGCTTGTAACGTCAAGTCTGCCTTCCATGATATCTCTCATAAGCTTCCACTTATAGAGGTCCTTCATAGTATCGTGAGAGAGCATATCGCCTGCACCAACAATTGCTGTTGCAAGTTCTGTTGCAATGGGTTTAACAGCATCTTCGTTATAGCCTGCCCAAATTGCATCGATAGTTTCTGTCTGTTCGTCTGTCATGCCATCAAACTGATTAGCCTGCCAGTTCCAAACTCTGTCTCTGTAGTTGTTTATGAGATTTCTGAATTCTGTTTCCATAAGTATCATATCATCGTCAGTGTTAGCGTTAACAACAACAGATACCATAGAGAAACACATTGCGATTGCGAGCACTAAGCTCAAAATACGTTTTCTCATTAACTGCACCTTCCTTTATATAAACTAAAATTTAATACGTATTTGCATATTTATCGACACTACCCGATAATACACAGTGACATTGTATCACACCACAGGCTCCATTTCAAGTATTTTATTAAAATTTTTTCGTTTTTTTATGGGTTTTATTATACAATTTTGCCTTATATTGAGGGCTTTGTTCCTCTTTTTTGAATTATTTCAATTTTTTTGTTGTGTTTTTCTCTTTTCTTTATTATAATAGTGTTTAAATATTTTTACCTACGAAAGGCATGATAACATGAACAAGCTCAGAACACCTGCCGGAGTTGGCGACATTTACGGCAAGGACTGCCTTCTCAAGGCTCATACAACAGATTCAATACGTGAAGTTTGCCAGCAGTTCGGCTACGGAGAAATCCAGACCCCTGCTTTTGAATATCTTGAGGTTTTCGGCGATGATATGTCAATCCCTTCCGACGAATCGATTAAGTTTATTGACACAAGCGGAAAGGTGCTCGTTCTTCGCCCGGATTTTACAACATCCATCTCACGTGCGGTTGCGTCACACCTTTCCGACAAGCCCCTTCCCTTAAGGCTGTGGTACTCGGGCAACGTTTACCGCAGCGGCGAAACCTACAAAAGTGCCAAAAAGAAGGAATTTGCCCAAAGCGGTGTTGAGCTTATAGGCGCAAATACGCCCAACGCCGATGCTGAGGTTATCGCCCTTACCATCACTGCCCTTTTGCGTGCAGGTCTGGAGGATTTCCAGCTCGAGCTTTCACATTCGGACTTTCTCCAGGGTATAATCGAGGACTGCAAGCTTTCCGAAGACGATGCCGACACGCTTCGTTCACTTCTCGACAAAAAGTTTTCCATCGGCATTGAGGAGTTTTGCGACAATCACGCCATAACAGGAACAAACCGTGAAATATTAAGTGAAATTTCGCTCTTTTTCGGAGACTGTGAGGAGGTTCTGGCAAAGTATACCCATGCTCCTCTCAACGAAAAATCCGCAGCTGCCATTGCAGATTTAAACTCGGTGTACAACATTCTCAAAGCGTTCAAAATGGAAAAATATATAACAGTTGACCTGGGTCAGGTGCGTAGCTTCCGCTACTATACAGGCGTTATTTTCCGTGCACTTACAACGGCATCTGCCTTCCCAATTTGCGGCGGCGGCAGATACAACACCTTAGGCAGACGCTTTGACCTTGACCTTCCCGCAACAGGCGTTGCATTCTGGATTGACCGTATTTCCGATGCAATATGCCGCATGGAAAATAAGCTCGATTTAAAAACCGAGGCAGATGCAATTATTTTTTCAAAGGAAGAAAACCTCTCCGAGGCATACCACCTGGCATCATCGCTCCGCAGCAAAGGCAAAAAGGTTATCCTTGACGTATGTAACCTATCCAAAGAGGAAGCGCAGCACTCTGCCGAAATACGCAACATAAGAAATGTTTACTTTGTATAGAAAGAGGCCCGGACCATGAAATATCTCACAATTGCTCTCGCCAAGGGCAGGCTTGCCGAGCTCAGTGTTAAAATACTGATGGACTTAGGCTATGACTGCGGCGAAATTTTAGAAAAAACACGTAAGCTTATTTTTACCGACGAGGAGCATAAGCTTAAATTTATCCTTGTAAAAGCAAGCGATGTACCCACATATGTGGAATACGGTGCCGCTGATATAGGCATTGTCGGCAGAGACACCATTTTGGAAGAAGGCAGAAACATTTACGAAATGGTTGATTTGAAGTTTGGCAAGTGCCGTATGTGTGTATGCGGACCTGCATCCCTTAAGGGAAAATTAGGCGAGCACTCCCCCTTAAGAGTTGCCAGCAAATACACAAACATTGCAAAAGACTATTTTGACTCCAAGGACATGCCCATTGAGCTTATAAAGCTTAACGGCTCTGTTGAGCTGGCACCCTTGACAAGTCTTTCCGATGTTATTGTGGATATAGTAGAGACAGGTAAAACCCTCTACGAGAACGGACTTGACGTGTTGGAAGAAATATGTCCTCTCAGTGCACGAATTATCGTTAACCGTGTCAGTGCAAAAATGGAGAGGGAGCGTATAACACACATTGTAGGCTCAATGAAAGCGAAGGTGCACCTTAATGATAGCAATAATTGATTACGGTGCAGGCAACCTCAGAAACGTTGCCAAGGCCTTTGATTATCTCGGATGCGACAACATTGTCACAAGCGATGCCCGTGTAATAAAAGCTGCCGATAAGATAGTCCTTCCCGGGGTTGGAGCTTTTGGCGAGGGCATGGCAAAGCTTACAGAAAAAGGGCTTGACAAAACCATAAAGGCCGCAGTAGAAAACGGCACACCTATTTTGGGCATATGCCTTGGTATGCAGATGCTTTTTGAGGAAAGCGAGGAATCGCCTAATGTTAAGGGTTTGAGCCTTTTAAAGGGTAAAATCCGCCGCCTGCCAAAATGCGGTGACTTGAAAATCCCTCACATGGGCTGGAATGACCTTACCTGTCATGGCAAGCTTTTTAAAGGGCTGGACAACCCTTTTGTTTACTTTGTACATTCCTATTATCTGGACGCAGAGGATAAATCAGTTGTATCTGCAACAGTGCACTACGGCATCGATATCGAGGTTGCCGTTGAATGCGGCAATGTTTTCGGGTTCCAGTTCCATCCGGAAAAATCAGGCGAGGAAGGCTTGAAAATGCTTTCCAACTTTGCAAAATTATAATAAGGATGAAAAACGGTGACCGCCAAGACGCCTAAATCCCACAACCGGGACATCCCCTACCCTGTAGGGGCGGGTTTCCATGCCCGCCCATGAATGAATGCGTATATCGGGAGGGCACAGAGACCCTCCCCTACATTATAAAACTGTTGCAATTACCTAATCAAATCAAAGGAGAAAATCATGTACGCAAAAAGAATAATTCCCTGTCTCGACGTTAAAGACGGCAGAGTTGTAAAGGGTGTAAACTTTGTAAATTTAATAGATGCCGGTGACCCTGTGGAGGCTGCCATAGCTTACGATAAGCAGGGTGCCGACGAGCTTGTATTTTTAGACATTACCGCCACAAGCGACAACCGTGACACCGTGGAAGACATGGTAAGGCGTGTTGCCGAAAAGGTTTTCATCCCCTTTACGGTAGGCGGCGGCATAAAAACCGTTGAGGATTTCCGAAAGCTGCTTTTGGCAGGTGCAGATAAGATTTCCATAAACTCCTCTGCAATCAAAAGACCCGAATTAATCAGCGAGGCGGCTCAAATTTTCGGCAGTCAGTGCGTTGTTGTGGCGATTGATGCAAAAATGCGTGAGGATAAATCCGGCTGGGATGTGTACGTTGCAGGCGGCAGGATAAACACCGGCCTTGATGCTTTAGCGTGGGCTAAGAAGGCAGAGGAGCTGGGTGCAGGTGAAATACTTTTAACCAGCATGGACTGCGACGGTACAAAGATGGGCTATGACCTGGAGCTTACACGCACAATTTCCGAAAACGTTTCAATCCCTGTTATCGCTTCGGGCGGTGCCGGCAACATGGAGCATTTTTACGAGGCGTTTGATTCCGGCAAAGCGGATGCAGTATTGGCGGCAAGCCTTTTTCACTTTGGTGAAATTGCCATTGGTGACTTAAAAAAGTTTTTGTCGGATAAGGGTATAAGTGTGAGATAAAATTCTTTACAATCTTAATATTTCATGATAGAATGTAGGCTGAAAAGCGATGTGCTTTTCGGCCTTTGTTTTTAATTTTTTAAATTACATAAATAATTAGGAGGAAATTTACATGAACAGAATTTTTGTAAACGAGCCCGAACGTGATTTTTCCGTTCCCGAAGTGAAAGCAAACATGGAACAGGCTATCGCCGCTGTTGAGCTTGAGTTGGGCAAGGAATACCCCTTGGTTATCGGCGGAGAAAAGATTTTTACAGAAAAGAAAACAACTTCTATTAACCCCTGCAAAAAGAGCCAGGTAATCGGTTATGCGTCCAATGCATCCAAAGAGCTGGCTGACAAGGCAATCCGCACAGCTTACGACACATACGAAGAATGGCGCCTTGTTCCCACAAGAGTTAAGTATGACTATATCATGCGTCTTATCGGTGTTTTGCAGAAGCGCAGATATGAAATCGCCGCTTGGATGATACTTGAGACAGGTAAAAACTTTGGCGAAGCTGACGGTGAAATCTGCGAAGCTATCGACTTCTTCAACGCCTACGCACAGGGTGCGATATATCTTGAGGAGCATCCAGTTCCCCTTGTTGAGTCAACGGTTGAAAACAACCGCAGCGAATACCGCCCTATAGGTGTAGGTCTTGTTATTCCTCCCTGGAACTTTCCCTTCTCTATCATGGCAGGTATGGTAATTAGTGCTGTTGTTACAGGTAACACAGTTTGCATTAAGCCCGCAAGTGATGCTCCCATTACAACATGCAAGTTTGTTGAAATGTGCGAGGAAGCAGGTATTCCCGCAGGCGTTATCAACCTTATCCCCGGCAGCGGCAGTGAAATCGGCGACTTCGTTGTTGACCATCCCCTTACACGTTTTATCAACTTCACAGGCAGTAAGGCTGTAGGTCTCCGCATCGCAGAAAGAGCAGCAAAGGTTAACGAAGGCCAAAAGTGGATTAAGAGAATTATTGCTGAAATGGGCGGTAAGAACGCTATCGTTGTTGATTCCTCTGCTGACTTAAGATGGGCAGCAAAGCAGGCAGCTGCAGCTGCATTCACATTCCAAGGTCAGAAGTGCTCCGCTTGTTCTCGTGCAATTGTTTTAGCTGACGTATATGACGAGTTCCTTACATACTTTAAGGAGGAAGCTGAAAGCTATCGCCAGGGTGCAGGCAAGGACAACTACGATATCTGTGCAGTTATCAACAAATCATCCTTTGACAAGATTGCAGGCATGATTGAACAGGGCAAGACAGAGGGCAGACTTATCACAGGCGGTACATATGATGATTCTGAAGGCTTCTATGTAAAGCCCACAATCATTGCAGATGTTGACCCCACAACAAGCGTTATCGCAAACCAGGAAATTTTCGGACCCGTTGTTGCAGTTATGAAGGTTGATACCTTCGAAGATGCAATTGACCTTGCAAACGCTACAGAATACGGTCTTACAGGCTCCGTATTCAGCGCAAACCGTGAAAACATCGAATATGCAAAGGACAACTTCTTTGTAGGTAACCTTTACATCAACCGTAAGTGTACAGGTGCCGTTGTTTACAACCACCCCTTCGGCGGTTACAACATGAGCGGTACAACAGCAAAGACAGGTACAGTAGACTATCTCTATAACTTTGTACAGCTTAAGTCTATTAGTGAAAACGTTGTATATTAATAAAAAAAGCGGTGTAAAATGTGCAGACCGCATAGAGGCTGAACTTTTTATATAAAAATTATATATGTAAGAAGCACTTCACACGAAGTGCTTCTTTTTATTTTATGCCTTTATGCTATCGTCCAAACAAACCTCTTGGAGTATAGCATACACCTTCGGGTTTGTTTGGACAATTCTACACTATTTTCTCCTCGCTTTTTTGTTCCCAAAAGAAAATACACAGCGATAAAATTCGTTGTGTATTTTCTTTGACTTGAATTTTAAATCTCCGGTTTAAAGCAAGGCATAAATTCAAGCTTAAACTTATTAATCTTGTGAAGATGGTCAATTCGTGCTTTCTTTGCCTCGTCTTATATAACGCATTCACGGATATAACGGTCAAGCTCGGCATATGTAAAGCCCAGGTTGTCCTCGTCGGTTTTGCCGCATAAGCCGTCAATGGGTGTTTTTTCAACAAGGTCAGAAGGAAGCCCTAAAAGATGTCCGATTTCTTTAACCTCACGTACCGTTAAGAACGAAAGGGGCGAAAAGTCGCCTGCTGCATCGCCGTAACGAGTGGAGTAGCCAACCCAGTCCTCGCTAAGGTTACAGGTGTTGCACACTCTGCCATTGCAGCTCTGGCTAACGGCATAAACAACGCTCATCCTTATTCTGGGAGGCAGGTTTGTTCTGGACTGAGTGTTCAAATCCAAATCCTCGGGCATTGCATTCATAACACCTTCAACTGCATCCTTTATATTTACAACATATCTCTTTATTCCTAAATGGTCACATAATTTGTGGGAGCAGTCAATGTCAAACTGGTCACCGCAAGGCATAAGCACACCGATAACACGGTCTTTGCCTAAAGCTTCAACGCAAAGTGCCGCCGCAACGGACGAGTCCTTACCGCCCGAGATACCCAGCACAGCATTACACCCCTTGCCGTTTTCCTCGAAAAACTTTTTTATCCATTCAACACATTCGTTCTTTACCTTTACAGCATCAAACATGATAATCAACTCCTTTTAAGTTATTTTATCATGCATGAGTTTAATTTTCAAGGTATCCTCTATAAATTTCACAAAGCCTGTTCTTTGACAGATTAAAGCTTCTCCAGCTGTTATCTTCCTCCAAGTTTTCCCGGTATCTGTCCTTTATCCAGCACTTTGCCTCAAGCTCCGTTTCGTAACTAACACTTTTATTGTATACCCTTTCAATCTCCTTTGCCGCATCGGCCGACAACGTGAACACGTAAGAAATCTCGTCTCTTTCGCCATTCAGATATCTGTCCACTTGGTTTTTCGCAACAATAGCGTCCATGGGCACAACGTTTAAGCCCAGATAATAACAAAGTGCCAACGTGCCGTAAATCATCAAAATGTTGAACCTTGGTTTTGCAATGTAGAAAAACGTTGCTATAAGTCCTATTAATTCAAATGCTAAAAAGCCGAAAACCATAAATCTTAACCGTGTCAAGCCGTCAGTTTCATTATAAAGCCACATTCTGTAAAAGGAGGACACCAGCAGCACAACCGTTACTGCACAAAGGTACATGTTCATTGATTTTATAAATACTGCTGTTTTTCCCCTTGTGTGCTCTGTAAGCTTTGTCACTGTAAGTATTGCAGCAATGTTAACCCCCGTCAAGCCCAAAAGCTCAAAAAAGCCCTTTCGTGCATACTCTGTCACGTTCAATCCGTAGGGAAGCTGGCTTCCTGCAAATAAATACTTAAACTGTATGACAACAAAAAATGTATAAACCGCCAAAACTGCAAGCATAACGCATGATATGATTAACACATCACCCTTAATTTTTATCTCACGCTGCTCCACGTCATAAGCAACATACGCATTATATACAATGCCGAAAAGATAGATGCCGACCGCAGCACCCGCAACAGCCTTCCAAAGCGTTTTGGTGCTGAAAATATCCATGAAATTCTCCATCAGGTTACCCACGCTATGTGAAAACACCATATCCGCACTCGAAAGCACCGCACTCAATACACCTACAGCTACAAAACTTATTGCTAACGCAATCGCACCACGCTTTACATAGCCTTTTTTGCCCTGTGTCATATCTCCAATCCATTCAAAGGGCTTTACTACATTACCCACAGGCGCCCAAAGCCTCTCTGCCGCTTCACTTAAAAAATGCAATGTTACGTCCTTTATGCTAAAAGGCACAAACATAAATGCATAAAGCACCACACAAGTTATAAAGTTCGGAGCTCGCCATATTTCATTTGCGCTTATAAGCGAATTAAGGCACAATATTGCAACAGGTACAAGCCACAAAAGCCTTTTCTTTTCGGGCACAATAAAAAACAGCATCATGCCTTGCAATATTACAAACAAAACGACGCTCACCCCGGCATTTTCAGCCAACACCAGATACACGCAGCTTACAGCTGACAAAAGTGCATATATGAGTAGCTTTATCTTTAAGCCTTTATCAAAAACCTCATATTCTTCCATCGCATTATACCTCCATATTTTAAACCGGCGTTTCATTGTTAAAAATGCTATCGCCAGTGCAACCATTGTTCCAAAAAAGCCACCCAGATACACCACTATATCGGGCATTATAAAAATTGCCAGCAAGAACTGAAAAAAGAACATAGAAAACAAGCCTGAAAAACCACATGTTAAAATTTCACTGATTTTTCCCCTTTTCAAAAAGAACAGTCCTGCAATAAGAAACACCACAAAGCCTGCAACAACTGCAATATCTTCGTTATAGCCGACAATCCCTCTTATTACCCCATTAAGCATAACAAGACTAAATCCGTATATTACACCACGCAAAAAATTGTTCATGCTCTCAGCCCCTTTCACAGAGTAATATACACTACCTTTCAACGTTTGTCAACAACTTTTTATCGTTTATCAATAATTATTTAACGAAAAATAATAGTGATTTACCAAATGGGGTCAGACCCCGATTGGCAAATCACTATTATCAGTAAACTTTATTCCACAAATTCTATTATATCTCCGGGCTGGCACTCGAGCACCTTGCAAATTTCCTCCAATGTGGAAAAGCGCACTGCTTTTGCTTTGTTGTTTTTAAGTATGGATAAATTTGCAGGCGTAATGCCAATTTTTTCACTCAATTCCATAAGCCCGATTTTTCGTTTCGCCATCATAACGTCTAAATTAATAATTATCGGCATACCCTCACCTCATATTGTAAGGTCGTTTTCAACCTTGTAGTTAATTGCCTGTTTGAACAAATCCTTCAATGTCAAACAGAAAAGACAAGCAATTGCAAAAATCAGCGCAATTGTCACACTACCGATTGTAAATGCCAGAATGGCCTGCACAACAAAAATTACACATATAATAGCCGCCGCTAATGCCATGCGCCTGAATGAGGCTACATTTTCATCAACAAAGGGGCTTCCGTCAAGAAGTGTTTTGTACATTTTCTTAATATTAAAAAGTATGTACACCGCAAAAATCCCCGCCAATGTAAGCGTTACACGGTAAACTGCCTCGCTTTGGGGCGAATATGAAAAATATCTAATCAGATTTCCGATTGTAAAAGGCACTGCTACTGTGCATACAATGCCCGCATAAAACATAATTTCGATAACCCATTTTGCAATATGATGTACTATGCTTTTTTTGTACATACATCCACTCCCTTTCGTATATATATTACCCTTCTTTCAAGGTGTTTGTCAATTAAATTTTATTGTTTTACAATAAAAGCACCCGAAGGTGCTTTTTATCAATTATTCAGTAAATCAATCGTCTTTTCAAAGTGGTCACAGATATATCTGTCTGTTGTAAGTGAATATCCGCCACGGCTGTATTCATAGCACATTGTCCTGTACAGAATATCGTAAAACTCCTTGCGTTCAATGCTGTTTTAGGCATTTGTTGTATCTGCAGTATCGATAATATTCTTCATTGCCGCACGGAAGTAAACGTCCTCTGTTTCGGTGTAATGTCGGTCACCGGGGTCTGTGCAGCCGTAGGTGTCGTAAATAAGTCTTGTGCAGTAGAGCAGAGCTTCGTACTCTGTCATGTTTTCCTCGTATTTAATATTGGGTATATCTTCATAATTGATAGGTCCGTACACAAGGCTGAGAATAAGCCTTTTAAAGTCGTTGTCATACTGTCGCAAATGAGTATGCCTTGGTCACCGGGCAAGGTCTGCCTTTTCCGTGTTACTGTTTATGGCAACGCTTATGGTTTTTAATGCCTCGGCATTTGTTATGTAGCCTTCCTTCTCAAAATCCTCTTGTGATATAATGCCCAAATCAACCAGTACGGATGCATCCTTATAGGTAGGATACGCAACAATCAGAAGCAGCCCTGTGTCCTCAAAATGCTTCCTTGCTCCGTCAAAGCATTCGAGAATAACGCTCAATGGAGCGTATGTTTTTCCGTCAATAAAGGTAGCAGGGTTGCAACGATAGCTTATATAGCGATTGCCTGTTCCGTCAAAGCTGAAGCTTTCCGCACCAATCTGAATACGAGCCTCCTCACCGTTTCGCTTAATTACAACAGTCTGGGTTTCGTCAATCCAGTCAACTGTGCAGCCTATAGCCTCGCACACTGCTCTTACGGGAATGTAAAAGCCTTTGTCGCCTTTAACGTAATATACATCCTCGCTTAAGGGAGTGTTATTAATCTGTATGCTTCCTCGCTCCTCTGTCTGAGCCGATACCGCAAACGTACAGACAATAGCAACGATAGCCAAAAATACCAAAAACTTTTTCATATTACCACTCCTTTCCTTAGTTGTATAATACCACAGCACTGTTACAACCCCATTTCGTGCATATTACAGTTAAATTAAATGAGACCGTTGGAAACTGCCTCCAACGGTCTCATTCATAGTGTTCATATTATCCCGAACAGTATAAAACCTATTGTGTTTATTGCAAAATTTGCAAACATATGCACAAACCAGGATGTGTAAATATTGTCACTTTTTTCATTGAGATAATTGAAAATAAGCCCACCTGCAAAAAGCCCCAGCAGTGCAATTGCAAACACCCATATGCTAAACCAGCCTGTCATCATGGCAATGTGATAAAGGGCAAACATAAATGCACTGAATATGTAAGCTATTTTCCTGCCTGCATATTTTTTAAGGGTCAGAAAGGCAAAGCCACGGAAGAAAAACTCCTCCAAAAGGGAATTTACAAAGGATATATAAATTGCCACAAAAATAAAGTTGTTTTTGTTAACGCCGATGTTTCCTGTAAGTGCACCGGTAACGGCCGAAAAGTCAAACACATCCTTTAAAAGCATATATGCACCAAGTATCAGAACATACAAGGGCACACACAAGGAAAATGCTATTTTCAACCCTTTTTTGTTTGGTGTAAAAACATCTTTTATATTAACATTTTTGTTGCATAATGCAAAGATTGCAGGCAAAATGAGAAACATCACCAGCTTGCACGCCGATTTCACCCAATACCCGGGCTGAATAACTGCATCCACAACACCCATTACGGTGCAGCATACAGCAACAATTGCTATTATTATCCACGCTTGTTTTTTCATAATTAAGTACCAAATCAGTGGTGGCAATGCCCACCGCCGCAGCCATGTTCGCCACATGTGTGACCCTCGCCATGGTGATGGTCATGATGTGAGCAGTTTGCCTCGGCATTGGGGTCAAGGTTTCCTGCCAGAAGGTTTTCAACAGCCTCGTCACAATCGCCGGACACTCCTGCATAAATTTCGATACCAACCATGTTAAGTGCGTTTACTGCACCGCCGCCGATGCCGCCGCAGATAAGTGCATCAACGCCTAATTTAAGGAGCATGCCTGCCAACGCACCATGACCGGAGCCGTTTGTGTCAACAACCTCGCTTGCAACTACATCACCGTCCTTAACATCGTAAATTTTAAATGCCGATGAGTGTCCGAAGTGTTGGAAAATCTGTCCCTGTTCATATGTAACTGCTATTTTCATTGTTTATACTTCCTTTACTAAATATTTTTTTAATTCTTCATCAAGCTCCCAGCTATCCGTGCTGTAAAGCTCTATCAGCCTGTATTTTTCTTTATTTTTCCTCAGCACAAGATAATAGTAGTCTCCTATTTGTGCCAGGCATCCGTACGACACCATTTGCTCATGCTTTCCGTATAACTCACTTTTAAAACTAACCATTGGAATACTGCCATAGCGACCAATATGAGAAACGGAATTTACGTTTATTTCCAGAACGATTATCTCATTTGACATAAGGGCGGCTGCATTTCGTTTTTCTTTAATTTTCACAACCACAACCCACACAATATATACCATCCACGGAAATGCTAAAAGGATAGCAGGCCCCGGCCAGTTGCGGACAAGGTAATCTGCCCCATGCATATAGCGGGCATATATCACAATCCCCACAACAAAAGCACTCCATATCGCAATACTCCAATTTGCTATTTTTCTCTCTGCCGAAGCCGTTGCATAGACCTTCGCTAAAACTGCGTTTTTATGCAGAGTTACTCTGTTTTCTGCTATTTCTCTCTCGGAGCGTACAATTCTGGATTCTTTTTTATTTTTTCTACTAATACTGCACCAAGAACAGCTAAAGCAGCTGCCGGATACAAATAAAGATTATTATCTGTTGTTTTGTAAAAAGTGAGCAGAGCAAATGCAACGGCAAAGCACATCATGCCGATCATATGCCAAAGAGCACGTTTTTCTTTCCGGGTTTCTTCTTCCGTGATGGTGAGATGTTGATTTTCATTTTTCATAAAATCACCCCCATTTTAAAATCGGCATCCTTTTAAGATGCCGATTGTCTGTAATTCGTATTTTCAATGAC
>JAFUJG010000094.1 GCA_017468215.1 Clostridia bacterium
AGTAAATCTGAATCTTGTCAGTTGCACCTGTCTTGTCAAGCTGTTCCTCGAAAATAACACCCTTTTCAGGCACCGCCTGGAACACAGGTGCAATATGTGCCACATCTGCAACCAAAATTGCATCCTTGGGCATAAAGCGGTCCCATACAACACCCATTCTGAAAAAGTCTGTTTCAATCTGGGTAATATTCACGCCGCCGATTGTTTCTCTTGTGCCCATAGTGGCATTGAACTGGTTAGCATAAATGTCTGTTATAAGCTGCTTCTGATAAGCCGGAAGGAACATTACCATGTTATCAAAGTATGCACCGTTTTCTGCCATGGAACGGAAAAGAGAATCGAGCATGCTCTTTGTAAGCTCAAGTAAGCCTCTTGTCTTGTTGGCATCTGTGCTGCTTGCAGCCTTGTTGAACACGCCGTTAATGAAGCTGTGTTCCACGTCACGTGCAATTTTTACAAGCTTGTGGTGAATCTGGAACGCCTTTTCGTCCTCTACACTGTTTGCCGCAGTGCTGTTAAGCCCCGACATATTACCGCTGTTTGACATCTTCATATATGTAAGGTTGATAACCTCCTGATGAATCTGCACAACGTTTGTTTCCTGCTCACGAGCAATAAGGCTTGAGGCAGGTGCATTTACCGATGCACTTTCGGAAATATTGGGCTGTGAAGCTTCGGGGTAGTCAAACAAAACTACTGTGGGGAACTCGCTTGATGTTGTCTGTCTGCCGCCTGTAAGACCGCCAATCATGGAAAGAAGCGGTGTCTGTGCCGCATCTGCCGTGAAAAGCTCACCTGCATAATTGGGTAAATTCCAACTTGTACCTACTCCTGTTACATTTGCCATAAATAAACTCCTCCTAAAATATTATTGTTCGGGGACACATCTCCTTCATACGATAAGACAGTGCGAACATGTCACCTACCTATGGGTGAGGAATGTCCCCGTACCATACGAACATTGGTTGCAGACTGCTTTTTAGGTAACTGCAACATTTTTAACATTTAAGAAATTCGTTCACGAATTTCCACCATAATGTTTGCAAAGCAAACAATTCATGCAAGCAAAGCTTGCAATTCATCCTTTACAACAGCATTATCCCTTCGCTTGCAGCCTTTTGCTTAATGCGTATCGCCTCAAGGGTGTTGCCGCTTTTTCGTGCCTTATCAAGAAGCGCCTCATAGCTGCTTTTGCCTGCATCGGGCAATTTTTCACCGCTTCTTGCAGGGGCAAAGCTTGCCCGTTTTTCAAACAAAAACCGTGTATCCTCACCCTTTTTAAGTGCTTCAATCTCTCCTGCAAGCTCCTCAACACTTCCGTCACCGAGCAGGGCACGCACAGCCTTCAGGTTTCTTGCTCCGCTCTGCGTTAAAAGCTTTTCAATCTCGTACTCCTTTTTCACGCTCTCAATACGGCCCTCATACTCCTGACGCATGTTTTCAATGTCTGCCAGTATGGTATCTGCCGCTTCCTCAGAGGTGCCCAAAAGTAAAAGTTCCTCTCTTTCCATCACTCATCGCTCCTTTTCTTTAACTCCTTTTTAACATCGCCAATCCAGGGATGGTTAAGCACAACAGTTTCCTCGCTGAGGATTTCTCTGCTCTTTATGCAGTTGTCGATTGCTTCGCTTTCGTTCACTAAGCAGTCACGGTTAAACATAATTTCTGCCTTTTTGTTTTCAAAGTAGCCGTAGCCGAAAAGCTCAAAATATTCGTTAATAACACCGCAAAGCATGTTAAAGGAATACATAAACTCCACCGCCGCCTCGCTCATGTCTAAATCAAGGTCCGAAAACATGCTCTTTACCACCAGCTGATTGGGGTTGTTGCCTATCTTGTCGCTTTTAGAGTCGTACCCCATGGCATTTTCAACCATGGCGTTTTTAAGGGTATTTATCATTGCTGCATAGTTCTCGGCCTTAAACTCAACACTTAAAGCACGTATATCTCCGGGAGCACCGTCCACGGTTCTTACCTTTACCGCACCGTAGGCGGCAAGGTTTTGCCTGAACTCGCCCAGGTCTGTTCCGTCGTAATTCTGCAATACTAAAATTGTGTTTCTGGAATCCTCCTGCAGCCTGTTTTCAAAGTCCGACACAGTTGCGTTCAAGGCATCCTGCAGGCTTTTTACCCTTTTAATAAGGGGGATTTCCTTTTCGTTGTATTTAAAGGCAACAAGAGGGATAATTCCTCTTTCGGTAAAATAGG
>JAFUJG010000095.1 GCA_017468215.1 Clostridia bacterium
AATTGGCAACAATATAAGAAAGTTATCTGTTTATATTGAACAAGAAATTGATAATGGAAAAATTGATGTAAACCTCACCATAAAGGAAAAGAAAGAATTTATCAAAAACTTTCTTAAGCTGCTATGAAATAGTTTATTACAAATGTTAGGTTGTTTTGTATCAAAAAATAATATGACTTAAATCAAACAGATAAAATACCACTTCTCAAATTACACCTTGAAATCCCCATGTTTTATGCTATAATTAAATTATAGTATTTTTTAGGAGGAATTTTAAATGACTAAAGTTGAAGTTTCACGCATTACATACTCAAATTACGGCGAATGCTTAAAGGTTACAAACGGCGAAAAGGAGCTTATTGCAACTCTGGAAAGAGGCCCTTACATTGTCCGTTACGGTTATGTAGGCGAAGAAAACATGTTCTTTGAAGATAAGGAAAATAAATATACAAACGACGTATCCGCATCGCCCTTCAAGGGTGATACCTGGTGTGTTGTAGGCGGTCACAGGCTTTGGATAAGCCCCGAAAGACACCCCAGAACATATTACCCCGATGACTATGCCGTAAACTGCACACTCACTGAAAACGGTGCTGTACTTGAAGCACCCGAGCAGGAATGGACACATATGCAGCAGACAACCGTTATTGCTATGGACGAAAACGGCGATGTTGAAATTAAGCACATTGTTAAAAACTGCGGTGCTTGGGGCACAACAATTGCTCCCTGGACAGTTACCGTTTGCCAGAGTGGCGGTCTGTGCGTTATTCCTCAGAACGTTACCGACACAGGCTTTTTCCCAAACAAGTGGGTTTGCTTCTGGCAGTACACACCCATGAACGACGAAAGATTCTATATCGGTGATAAGTACATCACAGTTAATCAGGTTAACACACCCAAGGCTGCAAAGCTTGGCGTTTCCAACGAGCATGGCTATATGGTTTACTTTGTGAACGATGCGGCTTTTGTTAAAAAGTTTGACTTTGTAAGAGGCGTGCAGTATCCCGATAACAACTGTAACTGCGAATGTTATACATGCGACGGATATACAGAGATGGAATGTCTTTCTCCGCTTGAATTACTTGAAGCAGGCAAGACTGTTACTCATACAGAAAGCTGGAGCCTTACAAGAGCGGCAAAACCCGAAAGATGCGACGAAGCTTCCATTGCTGCAGCTATGAGCGAAGTGATTAAATGAGAGAAGTAAATTTATACACAGACGGTGCCTGCAGCGGTAATCCGGGCAAGGGCGGCTATGGAGCTATCCTTACCTTTAACGGTCACGAAAAGGTGATGAGCGAGGGCTTTGTACTTACCACAAACAACCGCATGGAGCTTTTAGCGGCTATTGTGGGGCTTGAAGCCTTGAAGGAACCCTGCAAGGTGACCTTGTATAGCGACTCGAAATATCTGGTGGATGCCATTAAAAACGGTTGGGTTTATGCCTGGAAGAACAAGGGCTGGAAAAAGAGCGACGGTAAAAGAGCTCTTAACCCCGACCTGTGGGAGCGAATCCTTACTCAGCTGAGAGTGCATGAGGTTGAGCTTGTGTGGCTCAAGGGTCATGCAGGGCACGAATACAACGAGCGTTGTGATGCATTGGCGGTTGCGGCGTATAATGCCGACAATCTTTCACACGACGAAATCTACGAAAAAGGTGCTGAGTAATACAAATGGCAAAGCCTTTTACTTTTGAAACAGAGGACAAAGCAAAGGAGAAAGCTTTTAAAATAATATGGCTGACAGTTCTTATTATAGCAATTGTTGTATCCTCCTTTGTATACAGCACCAATGACGGCGACGCTTATGAGGATGCAACCTATAGCAACATTTGTGTGCACGTAAAGGGTGCCGTTAATAACAGCGGTATTTATTATGTGCCTTGGGGAACAAGGGTTTGCGACCTTGAGGCATATGTTGGCGGTTTTAAGGAAAATGTGCTTTTAGACGGTGTAAACCTTGCCTCCTATGTAAAGGACGGCGAGGAGATATACTTTCCCTACTCGGGTGAGAAGGGAATGGGTGCTCTTAACCTAAACATAGTAACCGAAGCAGAGCTGGATGCCCTTGTAGATGGCATTGGTGCAGGAACCGCACGGAAAATTGTGGAATACAGGAACACCCACGGCAATTACACAAGCGTTGTTGAGCTTGACGATGTGCTGGGCAAAACAAAAGCAGAAAAGTTTTATAAATACTTCTATGTGGAAAAATAATAAAAGACACGGTTCAACCGTGTCTTTTGTCATTTTTTGGGGTTTCTCTTTGGGCAAAATTCTTCAGCGGGGCATCTGTCGCAGTAGGCTTTTCTTGCGGTGCATATATCACGGCCAAAAAGCACTATCCTGTGGCAAAAGTCTGACTGCATATGGATAGGTATAAGGGGAGAGGTTTCCATCTCCACCTGTGTGGGGTCTTGCTTGGTTGTTAAGCCCATGCGGTAAAGTATTCGTTTTGCGTGGGTGTCGATAACCATGCCGCCTTTTTTGTAAACATCGCCTAAAATAAGGTTGGCGGTTTTCCTGCCTACACCTGCAAGCTTTAATAGCTCCTCCATGCTGTCGGGGACGGTGTTATTATATTCATTAACTATCTGGTTTGCGCACTGTATGAGGTTTTTTGCCTTGTTATGGTAAAAACCGCAGGACTTTATGAGCCGTTCCACATCACCAAGCTCAGCCTTTGACATGGATAATGCATCGGGGTATGCTGCAAAAAGGTCGGGTGTTACCATATTTACCCTTGCATCGGTACATTGGGCAGAGAGCTGCACCGCACACAAAAGCTGAAAAGGGTCTTTATATTCAAGTGAGCATATTGCATCGGGATAAAGGTTTTCTAAAACTTGGGCAAAGGCAATTGCACGGTCTTTTTTTTGCATAATTTCTCCTCCTTTATGGGCTTATGTAACGTAAGGTTGCGGGAAACCACAAACGGGCGACCATTGGTCGCCCCTACGGGGGGAATGTCCCCTAACTACACGAACGTGGGTTGCAGGCATCTATAAATCTTAACTACATATTAGCACAAAAAGCTTGCAATTTAAAGAAAAAAATTATATAATAACTATGTATTTTTTTCAAAGGAGAATAACCATGGAATTTAACAAGGTGAAAAATGCAGACGTTGAATTGTACGAGGCAATGAGCCGTGAAATCAACCGTCAGAAAAACAAGATTGAATTAATCGCTTCCGAAAATTTTGTTTCCGAAGCTGTTATGGAGGCTATGGGAAGCCCCCTTACAAATAAATATGCCGAAGGCTACCCCGGAAAGAGATATTACGGCGGCTGTGAATATGTTGACGAGGTTGAAACCATCGCAATCGAGCGTGCAAAGGCTCTCTTTGGTGCAGAGCATGCAAACGTTCAGCCCCACAGCGGTGCACAGGCTAACATGGCTGTGTTCTTTGCAGTTTTAAACCCCGGTGATACAGTTCTTTCCATGAGCCTTGCTCACGGCGGTCACCTTTCTCACGGCAGCCCCGTTAATATGAGCGGTAAGTACTTTAACATTGTGCCCTACGGCGTAACTGAAGAAGACCAGGTTATCGATTACGAAGAAATCCGTCGTCTTGCTCTTGAATGCAAGCCCAAGCTTATTCTTGCAGGCGCAAGTGCATACTCCAGAGAGATTGACTTTAAAAAGTTCAGTGAAATAGCTGCAGAGGTTGGCGCATATTTCATGGTAGATATGGCACATATCGCAGGCTTGGTTGCTGCAGGTGTTCATCCTTCGCCTGTGCCTTATGCTGACTTTGTTACAACTACAACACATAAAACACTCCGTGGTCCCCGTGGCGGTCTTATCCTTTGCAAGGAAGAACACGTAAAGGCTGTTAACAAGGCTGTTTTCCCCGGTATCCAGGGTGGTCCTTTAATGCATGTTATTGCAGCTAAGGCGGTTTGCTTTAAGGAAGCTGCTTCTGACGAGTTCAAGGCTTATCAGAGACAGATTGCCGCTAACGCAAAGGCTCTCTCCGAGGCATTGCTCGAAAAGGGCTTTGACCTTGTTTCCGGCGGTACAGACAACCACCTTATGCTGGTTGACCTTCGCCCCTTCGGCGTAACAGGTAAGGAATACGAAAACCGTCTTGATGAGGTTGGTATTACAGTTAATAAGAACGCAATTCCCTTCGACCCCGAAAAGCCCGGCGTAACAAGCGGCATCCGTGTGGGTACACCTGCTGCTACAACACGTGGCTTCAAGGAAGAAGACATGAGAGAAATTGCAGAGCTTATGTATCTTACAATAGCCGAATTTGACACTAAGCAGGACGAAATCCGTGCAAGAGTTAAGGCTCTTTGCGATAAATATCCGTTGTATTAATTTGAATTTTGTAGGGGAGGGGCTTGCTCCTCCCATTTTACATAAAGAGGAAGATTTTTATGAGCAGTCCTTTGGCAGACAGAATAAGACCCGACGATTTATCCATGGTGGTGGGTCAGCATCATTTGCTTGACGACGGCATGGTTTTAAAAAATATTCTTGACTCGGGCAATATCCCTAATATGATTTTTTACGGACCCAGCGGTGTGGGCAAGACCACTGTTGCAAATATTGCCGCTAAAAGAGCAAACAAACGCCTTTATAAGCTCAACGCAACCACAGCATCCGTTGCCGATATTAAACACGTTGTGCAGGAAGCCGAGACCATTTTTGGTGCTGACGGGGTGCTGTTGTACTTAGACGAGATACAGAATTTTAACAAAAAACAGCAGCAGAGCCTTTTAGAGTGCATCGAAAACGGAAAGGTGACACTTATTGCA
>JAFUJG010000096.1 GCA_017468215.1 Clostridia bacterium
TGATAATAGCCTCAATATGTGCCATTTTCTTTTCGTCAACCTTTGCGTTCTTAAGTGCCTTTGTATCAACACCGGGCAAAAGCTTAAGCATGTTTTCCAAAGGACCCATGTTTTTCATCTGCTCAATCTGGTCAAGATAATCGTTAAGGTCAAAATTATGTTCCTTAATTTTCTTTTCAAGCTCAATTGCCTTTTTTTCGTCAATAGCTGCCTGGGCCTTATCAATAAGGCTTAAAACGTCGCCCATACCCAAAATTCTCGACGCCATACGGTCGGGATAGAAGGGCTCAAGGTCTGTAAGCTTTTCGCCCATACCTGCAAACTTTATAGGCTTGCCTGTAACAGCTTTAACGCTCAGTGCCGCACCGCCTCGTGTATCGCCGTCAAGCTTTGTGAGAACAATTGCATCAATGCCAAGCTGTTCATTAAAGCTTTCAGCCACGTTTACTGCGTCCTGACCTGCCATTGCATCAATTACAAGGAGGATTTCCGCAGGGTGTGTTTCATTTTTTATATCAACAAGCTCGCCCATAAGTGCTTCGTCAATATGAAGACGGCCTGCTGTATCCAGAATAATAGTATCGTACTTTGACGTGTCGCACCCTTGTACAGCCTTTTTAGCTATATTAACAGGACTTTTTTCGTCAAAATCCGCATATACATCACAGCCCACCTGACCGCCTACCACCTGGAGCTGCTTAATAGCTGCAGGACGGTACACGTCACATCCTACCAAAAGAGGCCTCTTGCCGTTTTTCTTTAAAAGAGCACCAAGCTTTGCTGTGGTAGTTGTTTTACCTGCACCCTGAAGACCAACCATCATATAAACGGTGGGAACTTTTGGGGAAACAGTGAGCTTTGATTGATTGCCGCCCATAAGCTCCGTGAGCTCGTCACGTACAATTTTTATAATCTGCTGACCGGGAGTAAGGCTTTCCAAAACCTGACTGCCCACAGCCTTTTCAAAGACCTTCTTTTCGAAGTCCTTAACAACCTTGTAGCTTACGTCTGCCTCTAAAAGAGCCAGTCTGACCTCACGCATGGCTTCCTTTAAATCTTTCTCGGAAACCTTGCCCTTACCTGTCAGCTTCTTAAAGGTGTTTTGCAATTTTTCGCCAAGGGACTCAAATGCCATTTTCCTTCTCCTTTATTTGAGTTTTTGCGCCATGTCAATTATTTCACTTGAGAGGGTATCAATGGTTTTGTTGCTCCATGCACCCATGTTAATCTCTTTAATTTTCAGTGCCGACTGCTCAATGCGGTCAATACACTTCAGCTTTGCGTAAAGGCCGATTTTTTCCTCGTACAAATCAAGCATTTCCTCGCTACGCTTGATAAAATCCCTCACGCCCTGACGGCTTATGCCTGTGTTTTCGGCAATTTCGCCTAAGGATAAATCGTCGTCATAATAGTATTCCATTGTGGACAGTTGCTTATCTGTCAGAAGATTTCCGTAAAGTGACAAAAGTGCACTGTATCTGAGATTTTTTTCCATAACTGACTCCTTGAGGCCAAAATTTTTACGCCTCTGTAAAGCTTTCGAACTTTACACCTTTGCTATTTTACACTACTTTACCCTCCCTGTCAATAGTTTTTTCTCAAAATTTTTCACCGTTGCATATTATGTCGATATTTGATATAATTAATGTAATATAAAGAGAAAGGCTATGTGAATTATTATGGATGCATTTACGGTAAAGGCATTTGCCAAAATCAATCTTTCGCTTGATGTTTTAGGCACACTCCCTAACGGCTACCACGAGGTTAAAATGGTTATGCAGACAGTTTCCCTTTACGACTCTGTTGAGCTGGAAAAGAAGGATGAAGGGATAGAGCTGGGCTGCTCGTTAAAGTTCCTTCCCACAGGGATCGACAACCTTGCATACCGTGCCGCAGAAGCATTTTTTAACGAAACAGGCATAAAAGGCGGCGTTAAAATTTTTCTTAAAAAGCATATTCCCGTGGGTGCAGGTCTTGCAGGAGGTTCGAGCAATGCAGCGGCAGTGCTCATAGGGTTAAACCGTCTTTACGAGGCAAATCTTTCCACAAGAAGGCTTTGCGAAATAGGCACTGCACTGGGTGCAGATGTTCCCTACTGCATAATAGGCGGCACACGCCTTGCGGAGGGTATAGGCGAAAAGCTTTCTCCCCTTCCGCCGCTTCCGCCCTGCTATATAGTTCTTGTAAAGCCCTCGTTCTCAATTTCTACCAAGTGGGTTTACGACAATATCGATGCTTGTCCCGACATTGTTCATCCCCCTACGGAGGAGCTTATCCGTGCACTTTCCGAGGGCGATTTGAACTCGGTTTGTGCAAACATGGGTAATGTTTTAGAGGATGTAAGCATAGCCCATTACCCCATCCTTTCCTCTGTGAAGGCTGACCTTATCGAGTTAGGTGCAATAGGTTCACAGATGTCAGGCAGCGGGCCTACAGTTTTCGGCATTTTTGACGATGAAGAAAAGGCCCTTAAAGCCAAGGAAATTTTATGGGATAAATACAAGACAGCCTATATTTGCCGTGGCGTAAATTCCCACAAAAAACGATAGGAGAAATAACTGTTTTTATGCATATTTCAGAATTTTTCACCATTTTTAACCTTTCATATCCAAACATGGATAAGGTTCACTATTTTGTATACTGCAACAACTATGCAAATGCAAAAAAAGAGCTTTTAAAATATTTTATCGAACGCAAGAGAAAGTTTCTTTCCTCCTCTGAGCCCATTGGTGAAAAGGACAAAAACTTTCCCCTTGCATACATTGCACGGCACGGTATTCTGTCGGGGCCTAACGAGGCCGACTGCTATTTGTCATCAATGTTTATTGCAAAAAGTGACGATTACACCTCGTTGGATGTTATGCCCTTTTTGAAAAAAGAGCTGTCCTTTATGCTGATGAGCCGACAGAAGGAAGCGGACGGTGCCCTTATGTACTCGCCTGTTTCCATTTTTCCGCCTTACCTGTTGCTGACAACAGATGATGGTGAGGAAATAAAGCTCTACTCCTCAAAGCATGCTTATATTTCCACCAAATCACCCGATACCCCCCTCTCGGGCGAAGATATTTACGAAATCTGCGAGCACAGCGAAAACGATGAGGAGGCCTTTTCCTTCAACACGGGCAGAGCATATCTTGCCTTTGACCTGTCGGAGGTGGATTTATCACATATCGTTTCCGCACGCTTTATGGCAAAGGTATCCCTCAGCGAAAGCTTAACAACAAAGGAGCTTCTTTTGTTTAACATATGCGACACCTCCTGGAGCTCGGATTTGACCTGGAACAGCGTGAAGGGAAATATATATTCATGGGAATCGTCACCTACAGGCCCCTCCTGGATTTCTCCCGAGGGCAGCGACAGCGAATACCTTAACGTTACCTGCCGCTTCTGGTTTGCACGCCCCATGGCGTATCAGTACCTTTCAGATATTGAAAAAAACTCTGTTTACGGTGAAAAGCTCCTTTTCCTTATGGATGCCTTTTCCAAAAAGAAGGAGGGCGGTTTTAACCGTGTGCTGGAAACAGGCGAAAGGCTCTCAAATTTTGCCTGCGTGCTCAATGCACTTATTGACACCCCTGTTATGACCGAGGATTACCTCATCTCTATACTGTGGATGATGTACCGTGATATGAAGCATCTTTGCGAAAACCCCGACCTTGGCTGGAGCAACTGGGCTGTTGTACGAACAAGCGGTCTTTCCAAGGCTATTGACTTTTTGCCCGAATTTAAAGAAAGCGAAAAGTGGAAAATTGCCACAAGAGATACTTTGGCAAAGCTTTTTGACCGCATGTACTCTCCTGATTTTTCATTCCGTGAGGCAGGGCTTGCATATTCCTTCTGGTGCACTGATTTGTTTGCCTCGGCAATCAGGTCTGCGCATATTAACAACGACCCCTACGGTGCTTTTACACGCAACCGTATTGAAAAAGCCTTTGATGCCTCACTGGATTTGCTGTTCCCCAACCTTTACGACACCAATATCGGTGACTCTAACTATAACAGCAAGGAAGAATACGTAAAAACAGTGGGCAAAATGTTTCCCACAAAAAAATACAAGGCACTTACAGAAGGTGTTGACGACCCTTCTGTTCCGCTTTCGGTGTTATATCCGTTTTCGGGCAGTGTTGTTATGCGCAACAGCTTTGAAAAGGACAAGGCAATTTATCTTGCCATGCACTCAATACCCTTTGACGGCCACGCTCACGACGATTTAGGCAGTATAATTCTTTATGCCTTTAACCGCCCCTTAATAACCGATATGGGCAGATACGGCTACTCTAAGGGTGAAATATCCCTGCATCTTAAAACCTCCTCTGCACACAACAGCATTGAGCTTCCCATGTATAGCTATTCTCCCCATTCCGAGAGCGAGGCGAAGGTTACAACCTTTATCACAAACCCCATGTTTGACTATGCCGAAAGTGTTCAGAAGCCTTATAAGGACATTGACGCAACCCATAAACGCCGTGTGCTTTTTGTGAAAAACGAAGGCTACGTTATAGTTTCGGACTATATTTCTACCGATACTCCTGCTGTTCACTTTAATCAGAACTGGCATTTCATGCCCGGAGCAAACCCTGTGTCTGATTATGACAATCACATTACCACCACCTTAGGCGACGGTGATATCGAGCTTGTGTGTCCCGATGCAGATACCGTACAGATTGAGGAGGACACATTCTCCTCAGGCTACGGCATGGCAGAAAAAAGCGAGAAGGTAACCTTTACAAAATACGGTCAGAACGCTTGTTTCACAACACTTCTCCTTCCCTTTAAGGGTGAGGAAAAGCCTCGTGTTTCGGCGTTCAGCTTTACCCCTGTTGATGGGGCAATCTCAGGCGGAGTGTTCGATATAGGAACGAATAAGGGTGTGTTCTATACACAGAACACTTGCCCGCAACCCTTTCTTGACTGTACCTTTGACGGCGATATGGCATTTTTGTTAAACGGCAGGATGTTCCTTGCAAACGGAAGCAAGCTTTGCATAAATTCAACACCCTTGGTGGAAAGCCCTGCAGACTTTAAGGATTTGTATATCCATATTTCCTCGGGCATTGTGGAAATAAGCTCTGCCTCGGTGCACAAAAGCACCAATCGTGAGGAAGCAATAAGAATCCATGCTCCCAAAACAACACATGTAATATTAAATGGTGAAAGTATTCCCTTCACATTGTATTCGGACTACGTATACGCCGTTGCACCAAACTAAACGAACAAAGCGACCTTAGTGTTCTCCCTTAAAAGAATACACTAAGGTCGCTTTTTAATTTGCAATAAGCTTTTGCATCCATGCACTATTAATTTTTACAACACCTTTAACCCCGGGCATGTTCAATTTATTAACCAGAACATTCACGTTATAATTATAGCCTGCGTCCTTCCATTGGTGCACATGTCCGTTCCCTGTAATGTGTGCATAAAAGGACACGCCCTTCACAAAAAACTCGTCTCCGGCTTCGCTGTTTCCTGCAGGGAGAACAACATCGCATTTTTCATCTACGGTGTATTTCACATACAGGTCAAAGCCGTGTGGAGCAAAAATAGGCTCTGTAAGAGTAAGGATATAGTAACCCGGGGTTTCAAACCTTACCTTTGTTTGAGCAGTTTTATTTTCTGCAACATAAAAGGCGGCTTTGCCCTTTTCAAACCGGGTTTTTGTAAACCGTTCTGGCTCGTCCAGGGTGTTAGTATCAACAAGGATTTCTACGGCACAATTTGTATCGCTTACATATACGCCCACCGCCTTTACCAGTGAGGGTATATCACAAAAACGTGTAACTGTGCATACACCGTAGCCTACGGATGGGAATTTCACCTTACGCATTACGCCTTTGGGCGAGTAGGTAACTGCATCTGTCTTTTCGCCCTCCGCCATAAGATACGCTGTAGCAAAGCAGCCTATGGTGGGGTCCATATAGGAGATATATTCATATCCTCCCATGCCAAAATCCTCTCCCCAGCTGTTTTTTACTATCCATGCTCCGTCTGCCGGGGTAACAATGCCGTTGCGGCATTCAACAGGTGTTATTTTAAAGTTTTTGTGGGAATAATTATCATCCCAGCCTACAATTGCTACGGTGTGGTTGTCTATATCCGTAAAGGAGTAGCCCTTTGGGGTAAGCACAACATGGTTCCCATCGGGGGTTGTATTTTCGATAAAATCCTTCCACATGGCACAATATGATGCGGTAAGGGGATTGTAGTATGTTTTTTTGTCCTTTTCGTAGGCATAGTAGCCTGTGGTTACTGCCCCGTACTTTACAACCGCCGCTTTTATTTTTTGGATAACCTCATCATTTTTTACATAGCTTACATCCTTTACGTTACCCTCATTGTCAATTGTATATTCCAAGCGGCTGCTTGTTTGGGTTTCATCGGTGATAAAAAGCGCCTTTAAAAGCTGTGCCTGCTTTTTTTCAAAAAAGAGCAAGGGATAGCCTTTTTTTGTTTTAAGATAAAGCTCATACTCCTCCATCCCATAGCCTGTAAGGCTCACAGGACCGGAAAACACGCCTCGTGCAAAATAAGCGGTTGCACTCTCACGGTTACCGCCTGTGGGGTTGTTGCGGGTATAGTTTTCAAAAAATTTTTGCCCCTTTTCCATGGCAGTTACCATATGGTAAGGGGAAAAGCCTGCCATTGCATTGGAAAAATCCCATCCGTTATTTACTGCCATTGAATGCTCTGCCGCATCTGTGGCAGCAAAGCTCCAGCAAATTGCATTTTGCCCTTGGTCCTTTACGGACGGGACCACGCTTTTATACACCTCATCGCTGTTATAATAATCTGCTGCATAGGCAAAAAAAGAGAGCGAACGGATACAGATTAAAACACATGCAATTGCTTTTTTAACCATATCCCTTCGCTCCCTTATATCCTAAAAAAAATCAGAACAAGCCTTTTTTAACCTTTACCTCAACAGGCTCAAAGCCTGTTCTTTTTACGCAGTCTGTCAGGGCAGAATCAATTACATTTCCCTGAAGCTTTAAAACTGCACACTTGTTTTTAAGGTCAATCTTACAGCTGTCAACGCCAACCATGTTTTCAAATGCTTCCTTCATGCTCTTTGCACAGCCTTCGCACATCATGCCTTCGATATAAACTATTTTTTTCATAAATTTCACCATCCTGCTATTTTATTGCATTGTATCATATTATCGGGATAAATTCAATAGAATAATATCAGTTTTTGGAGTGAGTTTCTTGAAATGTTTTATCCGTGTACATCCCATGACACTGCCGTTTTTCGTGCTGATAGGACTTACAGAATACAAAAGCCGCTTTTTCATTTTATACATTTTCATATTTTTTCACGAGCTTTCCCACACTGTTACAAGCATCCTTCTCGGCGAAAAGATTTGTTCAATAAAACTTTTGCCCTTTGGCTGTGTGCTGTCGCTGGAAACCTTTCCCTGCAGGAGAAAAAGCATTTTTATATATCTTGCAGGGCCTCTTTTTAACCTTGTGATGTACTTTTTCGGTATTTTCCCCACAGAAAATCTTTCCCTTGCACTTTTTAACCTTATTCCCATTATCCCCTTTGACGGCGGTGTTCTTATGAATCTGCTGTTTCCTAAAGCATATTTTTATGTATCCCTTGTAATTATTCTGCTGATGTTTTTTGCATGCTGCCATCTTGGTATTTTGCCCATTTTCCCCTTTGTTTTACTCTTTCTTTTATACATAGGCGAGAAAAACCGCCTGGAGAAAACAATCAACAGCAAACTCATCGGACTTTTTATGAGCAAAAAGTAATGTTTTTATTGAAAAGACGGCAAAAAAAAGGTATAATATAGCATGTGAAAATATGTCGAAAGGAGCAGCATTATGCTCAATATAGATAACATTTTAAAAAACGTACAAAAGCCCAGCGCCTACACAGGCGGTGAGCTTAACAGCATTGTAAAAAATCCTGACGAAGTAAAAATCCGCTACGGCTTCTGCTTCCCCGACACCTACGAGGTAGGCATGAGCCATTTAGGCATGAAAATACTCTATCACGTATTAAACCTTCGCCCCGACACATGGTGCGAAAGGGTTTTTGCCCCCTGGATTGACATGGAGGAGGAAATGAGAAAAACCTCAACTCCTCTCTTTGCTTTAGAGAGCCGTGAAAGTGTACGCCATTTTGACTTTTTAGGCTTTACCCTCCAGTACGAAATGAGCTATACAAATATCCTTAACATGCTGGATTTGGCAGGTGTGCCCCTTTTATCCCGTGACAGGGGCGAGGGCGACCCCTTTGTAAACGCAGGCGGTCCCTGTGCATATAACCCTGAGCCCTTAGCCGAAGTTTGCGACTTTTTCACCATGGGCGAAGGTGAGGAAGTAATAAATGAGCTTATGGACGCCTACATCGAATGGAAGCAGGAAGGCGGCAAAAGGATTGACTACTTAAAGAAAATTGCAAAAATAGAGGGTATCTACGTACCCAGCCTTTATGATGTGGAATACAATAGCGACAACACAGTTAAATCCTTTAAGCCCAATTGCCCCGAGGCAAAGGAAAAGATAACAAAGAGGATTATTAAAAATCTTGACACAGTCACCTTCCCCGACAAGTTTATTGTGCCTTATACAAATATTGTTCACGACCGTATTTCTATCGAGGTTTTCCGTGGCTGTATCCGTGGCTGCAGATTTTGTCAGGCAGGCATGATTTACCGACCTGTCCGTGAAAAGAGCTATAAAACTCTTACCGAGGATGCCATAAAATTAATTAACTCCACAGGCTACGAGGAGCTTTCGCTCTGCTCACTTTCCACAAGTGACTATACCGAGTTTCCCCTTCTTGCCACAGAGCTTTTAAAGGTAACCGAAAAGGAAAAAATCGGTCTTTCCCTTCCTTCGCTCAGAGTGGACAACTTCTCCCTGGACCTTATGGAAAAGGTCCAGAAGGTAAGGAAAACAGGTCTTACCTTTGCTCCCGAGGCAGGCACACAGCGTATGCGTGATGTAATCAACAAAAACGTTACCGAGGAGGACCTTTTACGCAGTGCACGCCTTGCCTTTAAGGGTGGATGGACAACTATTAAGCTTTACTTTATGATAGGCCTTCCCTACGAAACAGACGAGGACATTTTAGGCATTGCCGACCTTGCCCACAAGGTTGTTGAGGCTTATTACGAGGTTTCGCCCAACAAAAAAAGACCGCCCAGCGTTAACATAGGTGTGTCGAGCTTTGTTCCCAAGCCCTTTACCCCCTTTGAATGGGCAGGTCAGAACACACGTGAGGAGTTAAGGCGTAAGCAGCAGCTTTTAAAGAACGCAATTACAAACCGCCATGTAAAATACAGCTATCACGAAAGCGATGTAAGCGTTCTGGAGGGCATTTTTGCACGTGGTGACAGAAGGCTTAACCGTGTTCTTATCGAAGCAAATGCTCTTGGCTGCAAGTTTGACTCCTGGAACGAAACCTTCTCTATGGAAAAATGGAACCAAGCATTTATAAATGCAGGAGTTGACCCCTCCTTCTATGTACGTGAACGCACATATGACGATATCTTCCCCTGGGATTTTGTTGACATTGGCGTTACTAAGGAATTTTTAAAGAAGGAAAACGAAAAGGCAAAGGATGCCTCTACAACACCCAACTGCCGTGAAAAGTGCTCAGGCTGCGGTGCGAACAAGCTTTGCGAAGGAGGTAAGTGCAGTGTTAAAATATGATTTTTATGCCCGCTACAGAAAAATGGGCAGAGCAAAATATATCTCTCACCTTGATATGGTGCGTGTATTTAACCGTGTTTTCCGCCGTGGCAGGATTCCGGTTTCATATTCTGAGGGGTTTAACCCTCATCCCAAAATTTCCTTTGCACTTCCCTTGTCTGTTTTTTACGAAAGCGAATGTGAGATTATGCTTTTTTCGGTTACAGAGGATTTAAGTGCCGATGAGCTTTTAAACCGTTTTGCACCTGTTATGCCAGAAGGCCTTGAAATTATCGAGGTCAAAGCAGGTAAGCCCGATGTAAAGCATCTTTCCTATTGCCTTTATGATGTATACTGCAATCTCCCCTCATCTGATGAGCTTGCCGCCTTCCTTGCACTTAGCAGCATGGTTGTGCCCAAGAAAACAAAAAGCGGCATAAAAGATGCGGATATAAGATGCGATATTGCAGATATTAAGTTAGAGGACGGCTGTATGAGCATGCTCCTCAGTGCAGGAAGCAACGCCAACTTAAAGCCCGATGTTGTTATAAAAGCAATGAACAAATATATCAACGGCTACTTCTCGGGTGATTGCGAATATTTAAGAAAATCAATCTATACAAACGATATGGTGGAAATTTAAATGGATATTAATGAATTACGTGAACTGATAAATTATCATTCCAACCTCTACTACACAATGGATACAACCGAAATATCCGACTTTGAATACGATAAGCTGATGAGCCGGCTTAAGAAAATGGAAGCTGAGGACCCCTCCCTTATAACGCCCGACTCGCCCACACAGCGTATAGGTGGCAAAATACTCGAGGGCTTTGAAAGTGTGCATCACGCTGTCCGTATGGAAAGCCTTAACGACGTTTTCTCACGTGACGAGGTTATTGACTTTGGCAAAAAAAGCGAGGAAGCACTCTCGGATAAGGTGGAATACGTAACCGAGCTTAAAATTGACGGCTTGAGCGTTTCGCTGGAATATCGTGACGGTATGTTTTTCCGTGGCTCCACACGTGGCGACGGTGACGACGGCGAGGATGTTACCGAAAACTTAAAAACCATCCGTTCCATCCCCTTAAAGCTTAATGAGCCCATCCCCTATCTTGAAGTTCGTGGTGAGGTTTATATGCCGCACAAATCCTTTGAGGCTTTGAACAAAAAGCAGGAGGAGCTGGGGCTTGAGCCCTTCAAAAACCCACGCAATGTTGCCTCGGGCACACTTAAACAGCTTGACAGCAGTGTTGTAGCGTCCAGAAAGCTGGATATTTTCGTTTTTAATATTCAGCAAATCGAAGGTAAGGAAATTTTAAATCATAAGGATGCCATTGACTATCTTTCCTCTTTAGGCTTTAAGACCATACCTGTAAAAAAAGTGTTCTCAACCATTGAGGATGCCTTTGACGAGGTTATTGCAATAGGCGAAAGCCGTGGCAGCTTAGGCTTTGACATTGACGGTGCTGTTATCAAAATCAACAGCTTTGCCCAGAGAGAGCATCTTGGCTCTACGGCAAAATTCCCCCGCTGGGCAGTTGCCTACAAGTATCCTCCCGAGCAAAAGGAAACCAAGCTTAACCGCATTGTTATCCAGGTAGGCAGAACAGGCGTTTTAACCCCCAATGCGGAATTTGACCCCATCCGCCTTGCAGGAACAACGGTTTCCAGAGCAACCCTGCATAATCTTGATTTTATCCGTGAAAAGGATATTAAAATCGGTGATACTATCGTTGTGCAGAAGGCAGGCGAAATTATTCCCGAGGTTGTAAGGGTTTGTTTTGACAAGCGTACAGGTGACGAGACCGATTTTGAAATGCCCCAAGTTTGCCCCGAATGCGGCTCGGCAGTATCACGTGATGAGGACGGTGCCGCATATCGCTGTACAGGCGGCGAATGTCCGGCTCAGCTTGCCAGAAACGTTATCCACTTTGCAAGCAAGGGCGCAATGGATATCGAAGGCTTAGGCCCTGCAGTTGTAAATATGCTGCTGGACTCCAAACTCATTTCTTCTGCGGCAGATTTGTACACCCTTAAAAAAGAAGATATTATCCCTCTTGAAAAGATGGGCGAAAAAAGTGCAGATAATCTTATAAATGCTATCGAAAAATCCAAGGAAAACGACCTTTCACGCCTTGTATTTGCTTTGGGCATAAGAAACATCGGCCAAAAAGCAGCCAAGGTTTTAGCCAA
>JAFUJG010000097.1 GCA_017468215.1 Clostridia bacterium
CAACGGTAACGGTGGTTGGCTTTAAAATAGGGAAAACCACCCTGAAAAAAATCTGCAGGATATTTCATCCGTCGATTTTTGCGGCTTCCTCGATTTCCCGGGGAATACCCTTTACAAACCCCGAAAACATAAACACGCTCAGCCCCGCACCAAACCCGAGATAAATAAAGATAATACCCACAGGGTTGGCAAAGCCTATTTTTACCGCAACATAGGTTAAGGTGTACATAACCATCTGGAAGGGTACTATCATTGAAAATACAAATGCGTAGTACAGTATTTTTGTAAAAAGGCTTTTAGAGCGTATGATATACCATGCGGTCATTGCCGAGCACAAAATTATTGCCCCAACGGAAAAAACCGTTACAAAAAGGCTTATACCAAAAGCTTTGAAAAATCCCGAGGCTTTTATGCCCGAAAAGTAGTTTTCCAGGCCTACAAAGCTGTCCTTCATAGGAAGGCTGAAAGGCTCCGACATTATGACAAACCTGCTCTTAAAGGAGTTTATCACTATTATAATAACAGGCAGAACAAAGAACAGGGCAACCAAGCCAAGCACAGTATAATAAACCCACTTATTTTTAACTTTGCCATGCACTATGCCTCAACCTCCTTTGAACGTGTAAGCATAAGCTGCACAAGCGCAATGAATGCTACAATCACAAAAAACATAACAGCCTTTGCCTGACCTACCCCCTGCCAGCCTATACGGCCGTAGAAGGTGTCGTAAATATCAAGTGCAAGCATACTGGTCTGCTTGCCGGGTGCACCGCCTGTAAGGGCAAGGTTCTGGTCAAAAAGCTTGAAGGAGTTTGTAAGTGTGAGGAAGGTGCATATTGTTACAGAGGGCATCAAGGAGGGCACCGTTACACGGAAAAGTGCCTGCCGGGAGTTTGCTCCGTCAATATGTGCCGCCTCGATAAGTCCTCGGTCAACGCTCTGAAGCCCTGCAATATAAATAATCATCATATAGCCTATCATCTGCCAGTTCATAAGAACCACAAGCCCCCAGAAGCCGTAGCTTGCACTGAAGGTAATGTCAACGCCGAAATAGGAAAGTATTCCGTTTATTATAACGTTCCAGATGTAGCCGAGAACGATACCGCCGATAAGGTTTGGCAAAAAGAATACCGTTCTGAAAAAGTTAACGCCCTTTAACGCCTTTGTAAGGACGATTGCAAGAGCAAATGCAATAAGGTTAACGCTTATAACCGACACAAGGGTAAAACGCACGGTAAACCATAGTGCATTTAAAAAGCCGCTATCTGCCCCAAAGGCCTTAAGGTAGTTTGAAATGCCCACAAAGTGAGCGTTTTCCACGGTTGTGAACTCTGTAAATGACAGATACAGCCCGCCTAAGAAGGGCACGGCAAAAAATACAATAAAGGCTAAGGTCAAGGGCAGCAAAAATACAGGTGCGTATTTTTTCAAAATATCACCCCTTATCTGTTGCTTTCAGCTTTCCAATCTGCGACGGTTTCTTTTACAACAGTATCCCAGCTTTTAGTGCCCTGGGCATACTGCAGAAGGTTACTGCCGAAATTATTCTTAAAAAGCTGTGAAGGGAAAACCGTAAAATCCCAGGGGATAATATCCACGCCTTCCTTATTCATCCACTTGACAACCTCTCTTGCAAGGGGGTCTTCGGGCACTTCCTCTGTGCTGAAGCTTGTAAAAGGCGTTATGAAGCCCAAGCCCTCGGTTACGTATTTCTTTCCTGTTTCGGAGGTGAAAAGCCAGTAGAGGAAATCCTCGGCAGCTTTTTGGGTGCTTTCGTCGGCACGAGAGTTAATGCATAAAAAGTTTTCGGTGCCTATGCAAAGCCCCTGCTCCTCGTCGTCAATACCCATGAAGATGGGCATCATTTTAACGTCCTCCTCTTTAACGGTATTGCCGCTTACCTCGGCAATCTGGCTGTAGCCCCAGTTACCGTTCTGGACCATTGCACATTTGCCAAGGGCAAATTCTGCCATGGAGTCGCCCACAATTTTTGCACCAAGCATTTTTTTGTCGGTGACAGAATTGTTAAGGTAAAGGTCAAATATTTTTTTGTAGTTGTCCGAATATTCAAAGTTGAAGTTTGCTACCTCGTCAGTTTCCAGGTCGATATCGTTTTTCTCGAACTCGTAATGGACGGGGATATTCATCAGATGTGTCTGCCAACGCCAGTCTTCGCCGGGCTTAAGGGATGTTGACGCAAAAACGCCTTCAATACCTAA
>JAFUJG010000098.1 GCA_017468215.1 Clostridia bacterium
ATGGCTGAATGGACCAACCGTATTTCCGACACTCATTACGTTATAGGCTCGGTTATGGGGCCTCATCCATTCCCCACTATTGTTCGTGATTTCCAAAGCGTTATCAGCCGTGAAGCAAGAAGCCAGATTTTAGAAAAGGAAGGTAAGCTTCCCGCAGCTGTGCTTGCATGCGTAGGCGGCGGCAGTAACGCAATGGGTATGTTCTATAACTTTATCGGCGACGAATCTGTTCGTCTTATCGGCTGCGAGGCTGCAGGTAGAGGCATTGACACAAAGGAGCATGCGGCAACAATTGCAAAGGGTAAGCTTGGTATATTCCACGGCATGAAGTCCTACTTCTGCCAGAACGAATACGGTCAGATTGACGAGGTTTATTCCATCTCGGCTGGTCTTGATTATCCCGGTATCGGTCCTGAGCATGCAAGCCTGTACGACTCAAAAAGGGCAGAATATGTGCCCGTAACAGATACAGAGGCAGTCGAAGCCTTTGAATATCTTTCCAGAACAGAGGGCGTTATCCCTGCAATTGAAAGCAGCCATGCTGTGGCACATGCAATTAAGCTTGCTCCTACAATGAGTAAGGACGATATTATGATTATTTGTCTTTCCGGCAGAGGCGATAAGGACGTTGCGGCTATTGCACGTTACAGGGGGGTACAGATTTATTAATAGACTTGATAACTTAAAAAAGGAAAATATCTTGGGTGCATTCATCACTCCCGGCGACATCAATGTTGAAAAAACAGAGGAGTATATCCTTGCAATGATTGAAGGCGGTGCAGACTTTATCGAAATCGGCATTCCCTTTTCTGACCCTGTTGCAGAGGATGCCACAATTCAGGAGTTTTATATAAAGGCACTCAAAAATAAGGTTAATACAGACACCATTTTTGACTGCGTGAAAAAGCTGAGAAAAGATACCGAAGTACCTGTAGTTATCATTACAAACGCAAACCCTGTTTTCAGCTATGGTATTGAAAAGTTTTTCGAAAACTGCAAAAAGGCAGGCGTTGATGCGGTAATTATGCCCGATGTTCCCTTCGAGGAGGTTGACGAGTTCAAAGGTGCGGCAGATAAAAACGAGGTTTATATAATCTCGGCAGTTGCACCCACAGACGAGGCGAGGATTGAAAAAATCGCAGCAGAAGCAAAGGGCTTTTTGTATGCAACAGCTTTGGCTGAAAACACCGTTGAGGATATGGAAAAGCTCATTGCTGCCGTAAAATCCAAAAGGGATATCCCCGTTATAACAAAGGACGAAAACTTCAAGTGTGACGGTCTTATCCTGTCAAACGAAATTGTAAAGCTTATCGACAGAGGTATGGAAACAAAGGCTATAAGCCATTTTGTAAAGAGCTATAAATAAAATACAAAAAAGTGCGACGGTTCGCACTTTTTTTGTTGCATAAATAAGGGGAAAATGGTACACTTAGATTAGGTGATGTAAAATGAAAAAAGTTTTAAGTATAATTACAATAATTTCCATGCTTTTTGCCGTAAATGTAAATGCGGCAGAGGTTGTGTGGAGCGAATATAAAACCGGCACAGAGGTGGATGCCTATGTACATGACATTAAGGCAGGCGACAAGGTTACAATAGGTGTTTTTAACAAGGATAATGAGCTTGTAAGAGCCAAGAGCATCGTAAGTGAGGGTGAAAGCACTGAGCTTAAGGTTAACACTCAGGGTGGTGAATATGCACGCACCTTTGTGTGGGAAGACGGCTCTCTTGCACCTGCAGATGTGGTTAACTCGCTTATAACTGCAGACGGTATAAAGGAGGATGCAATCTTTTCAGACAACCAGCAGCCTAACCGGAGCAATGCTGTTACAGGCTACAGAAGCTTTGATGCAGTTTCGGGCGAATATATGATAAAAATATACGTTACCGTTTGGAAAAAGGGTGACAACGCCATTGTTTTGGGCGACAGCAGTAACGGTACCCTCCATTACGGTACAAGCTGTGCCACACTTTTGTTTAACGGCGACAACTTTGCCGTGCGTGACGGTGCAGGCGACGGAAACTATGCGGCAAATGCAGTTAACCTGTGTGCAGTAGATGTGAATAAAACCTACGAGGTTGTTTTTTGGGGCAATACAACCACCGATACCTACAAGGTTATAATTACACAGGGTAAAAACCGTTACACAAGCGGAACCATACATTCGAGAACAAACGGAGAAAGTATTGATACCATTGCACTTATTTCAAACGGAAAAAACACCTCGGTTACAAACGAGGGCTATTCAAACTTTGCCTTTACAGGCAAGAACCTTACCGTTATAACAAATCCTGAGGATATGATGCTTGAACCCATACACATATACGACGGCTTTGAAGGCATTTATTACGGCATCATGGTTGACGGAAAATATGTTCGTGGAAATAACGGCAAGCTTACCTATGATTACGACAGCGTAAAGGATGACAGTGCAAAATTCCTTCCCAGAAATATGGGCGACGGAAGCCATGCCTTTGTGTGCAGGTCCTCCAACAATCGTATGACGGCTCCCTCCACTGTTTTACAGAATATTGCAAGCAGTGCCTATGCCACAAACGATGACAGCCAGCACTGGGTTATGGAAAAAAGCGAAAACTGGGCGGAGGATAATCTGTCCTATTACTTAAAGCATATTGAAACAGGAAATTACATAGGCAAGGCAATCATAGGCAGCAACCTCACCCTTCGGGGCGAGAGCAGTAAAGCAGAGGTTACCTTTGTGCCCCTTTATGAAGAAAGTCCGCTGTATCTTGTGAGCAAAACTCAGGTGTACGATAATCTGACAGATAGACAAAGGTTTATGATAGAAAGCGTGTATGAATCCGTTGCAGGCGACATTTTCGGCCGTTACGGCGGATATACGGATTGGACACCAAGGATAAGAATGGATAATCTTTTTAACGAGGTGCTGAGCGGCGGCTTGACAGAAAGCGAGCAGCAAACTAAATTTAGTGAGTTCTTTAATGATACAAATGGATTTATCTATTCGGGGCAGGCAAATTATGAAACGGTGAGCCTTGAGCTTCCCGGAAGTGTTGGCTGTTATACCGAGGTAGGCGACGGCGAGGAAGGCACCTATGACTTCTGGCGCAGCACAATGCTTTCGGGTGTTAAATACCCGGTTACTATTTACGACGCTGACGGAAACAAAGAGCAGACACTTACTGTATATGTTCATAACAATGATGTGGCAGAGCATAACTATTCGATTTTTCTGCAGGCAATTATACAGATACCTTACCAGTTCAGAACACATCTCAAAAACGTAAAAATTCGTAACGACAGCGCAAACAGCTTTAACGGCGGCGGTAATGATGTTTACGTGCGACTTAACTGGAAAATGGACCGTGGCGGAATGAGAAGCACCCTTGTGCACGAGCTGGGTCATGTTATTGACCAGAACAACGGCAACTGGGCATCAGGCTCAGGTTGGAGCTGGGCAATAGGTCAGGATTTGTTTACACCTTCAACCTACGGTGCGAACAATAACGCCGAGGACTTTGCAGAATTCTGCAGAATGTATTTCCAGGCGTATTCCTGCCGTGACCGTCAGAGGGGTCTGGCAATCATCATGCCAGAAAGATATGCATCCTTCGGCAGGCTGAGAAAACAGAACATGTCGGGCTGGGGTCTGTGGGAGGACGGATATACAAGCTGAATAAAACATTGACAAATAAGGGAAAAATGATAAACTAAATATAGGTGATGAAGATGAAAAAGTTTATATGTTTAATTTTAACAATGCTTTTAATGTTGTCTGCAATACCGGCAGGGGCAGTAGGTGTTACATGGTCGGAAAGCACGCTTGCACAAGGTGATGTTACAGCCACCGTCACAGGTATTGAGGCAGGTGACAGAATAGCCGTTGCAACCTATTCGGGAGGGGTGTTCTCGGGCTTTAACATGGTATGGGCAGAGAGCGATACTGCAGAGGTAACAGTTAATGTAAAGTCTACCGACGATACAGCTCGTGCCTTTGTATGGGAACAGAACAGCATGATGCCCAAGTATTCCGATACATATCTTACAGGTAGCGGCATTATGGATAATGCAACGCTTTTCAGTGATAACCAGATGGTTAATAAGGCTGATGCAGTGGGCTACAAAACCATAACACCTCTTGTTGGTGATTACAGCATAAGCTTTGACCTGACCGTACGAACAATTGGTGATAACGCTATCATACTTGGTGACTCAAGCAACGGTACAATAGGCTACGGCGAAGCAAGTGCTATTTTACAGTTTGCAAACAGCACCAACTTCCAGACAAGACGAGGTGACGGCAGTGGTAGCTACTCTGAAGCGTCTGAAACAATCTGCACATTTACTACAGGCAATATTTATCACGTTACAATCCAGGGCAACACCACAACAAATACCTACAATGTAATAATTGATGACGGCATAAATCAGTACATAAGCAGTACAATGACTGCCCGAAAAGACGCAACCGCTGCAGGTATTGATACAATTGCTTTTGTAAACAACTCGAAGAATACAGTAGTTGCCGAAGGGTATTACACAAACTACAACTTCTCCGCAACAAACTTTGAAATTGTAAACGGGGAAACAGTGGAAATCCCCAAGTATGAGTATACAGGCTTTGCAGGTATGTATTACGGCCTGGAGGTTGTTTCCACAGGCAAATACGTAAGAGGCAACAATGGCAAGCTGACAGCCGACTACACATCTGCGTCGGATACAAGTGCAATGTTCCTGCCTCGTGATATGGGCGATGGAAGTCATGCCTTTGTATGCAAGTCTTCCAACAACCGTATGACAACAACAGGTACAAGCGGCGAGGATCTTACAAGCAGTGCATACGTTATGACAGATAACACACAGCACTGGGTTCTTGAAGAAAACGAAAACTATTCCGAAACCAATAAAACATATTACTTTAAGCATATAGACAGCAGTAATTACATCGGCTTAAGCGGAACAAATCTTGCTCTTGTGGCAAGCAGTAACAAAAAGGAAATCCGCCTTGTTCCCGTAGCGGGTGAAAGCCTTCTTGCTCAGGTAAGTAAAACAGATGCGTATAACCTTCTGTCAAGTGCACAGCGAGAGAGGATTGAGTCTGTTTACGAATCCGTTGCAGGTGACGTATTCGGCCGTTACGGCGGAACTGCTGAATGGACCCCCAGAATAAGACTGGATAACATGTTCACCGAAATCCTTTCCGGCTCTCTTACAGAGGCAGAGCAGCTTAGTAAGCTTGAAGAATTTGTTACGGCATCTGCCAACGGCTACATATACGACGGCCAGGCAAGCTACCAGACAATAAGCACCTCACTTCCCGGAACAGAAGGGCTTTACTGGGAGCAGGATGCAGGTACAGCAGGTAATTACGACTTCTGGAGCGGCACTTATCTTGACGGTATGCTTTATAAATACACAATTTATGAAGCAGACGGTACAGCTCAGCAGACAATTAACCTTTATGTTGAAGACCAGTCCACCGCACAGACAAATGCTGCAACCTTCAGAGAAGTACTCTTAAACATTCCTTACGAATTCCGTCAGCATCTCACCACTGCTAAAATCAGAAACGATGGTGCAAACTACTACAATGGCGGTGGCGGCACACTTTATATCCGAATTAACTGGACCCCCGATGCAAACAATATGAGAAGTACAGTTGTTCACGAGCTGGGTCATATCCTTGACCAGGCATGCGGTACATGGTCAAACGGTAGTGGCTGGGCAGCTGCAAAGAGTGCAGATATGTACTCTGCTTCCGGCTATGCAAACTCCAGTAACGCAGAGGACTTTGCAGAGTTCTGCAGAATGTACTTTGCGGCATACGGAAACCCCGACATGCAAAAGGGCTTGCAGGTTATTATGCCAGAAAGATATGCATCCTTCGGTCGCCTTCGCCAGAATAATCTTGGCGGCTGGGGATTATGGGAAGATGAATATACAAATTAATTTGCGTACAGGGAATAGGTAATGAAAAGGACTTGCTTTGGCAAGTCCTTTTTGGTTTTATATGTACATTCTGCACTAAAGAAGCCATTTGGGACAATCCCAAATGGCTTCTTTTAAAGCTTTTCTCTTGCAATTGAAAGCATAAGCTTAATTCTGTTTTCCTGG
>JAFUJG010000099.1 GCA_017468215.1 Clostridia bacterium
ATCCACCTCGAAAAGCAAGGAACTGTGCTGTTTATGGACATATTGGTATTTCCAGAATTTCAAAGAACGGGACTGGGGACAAAAATCATAAAAGACATTCAAAACGACATTTTCGGACTGGATTATGAAAGAATTGAAATTTCTATTGATGAAAGGAATACTGCATCTTTAAAGTTATTTGAAAATGTAGGATTTATCCCTGTATCAAAAGATGGCGAATTAATAAACTATTTTTATGAAAGAAGAAAAGATAACTGACAAACTCAAATTTATAGAGGTGTTGTAAATGTTAACCCATAAAGGCTCTGTTGAAATTAAGACAGATAGATTATTATTAAGAAAATTTAATACAAGTGATGCCGAAGCAATTTTCTCTACTTGGACGAGCGATGAACGTGTGGCAAAATATACAAGTTGGTATGCACACAAAAGCATAGATGACACAAGAGCCTATGTAGAATATATGACAAGCAAAAATAAATTATCAGATTATAACTGGATTATAGAATCAGATGACAAGGTAATTGGGTCAATTAATGTTTGTTATTCCGATGAACACTTGGAAATAGCAGGGATTGCATATGTGCTGGCACATGATTATTGGGGAAAAGGTTATATGACAGAAGCCGCAAAAGCTGTTATAAACTTTTTATTCAACTATGTTAACTATAGAAAAATTATAGCAGGCTGCTATAGTGAAAACATAGGCTCAAGTAAAGTTATGGAAAAGGTAGGAATGAAACGTGAAGCCGTCTTGAGGGAGCAGATAAAACGCAAAGACGGTACCTGGGGCGACGATTTTCAATATGGAATTTTGAGACAAGAATTTGCATAAAAAGCTATGGATTTATCCATAGCTTTTTTCGCTTGAAGGGTGTACTTCACACCCTTACAACATCAAATATCGACACATTGCAGCCTGCGTACTGCTTTTGGATAAGAAAACGCACATCCGAGGATGAATTTGCCGCATAAACCTGCTCAAAGCGTTTTCCGTCGATATAAAATACTGCTTTCCAACGTAACATATTATCACCTCCTTACAATGTCATTATAACAACAGGCATGGGTTATTTTAGGGACATAAATTGGGGAATTTCCTTTGACAAATTGTGTGCTGTGTGCTATAATAAGAAAAATTATCCCGAGGAGGCTTTAACATGAGAAAAGGTAATCTGATGAGCGTCAGAGACGATATTAAAGTTCTTGACGCAACAATCCGTGACGGCGGATTGTGTAACAATTTTGAATTTAGCGATGAATTTGTGTACGAGCTTTATAAGACAAACATAAAAGCCGGCGTTGACTATATGGAATTTGGTTATAAGGCAAGCCTTAGTATGTTTAACGAGGCTGACTACGGCAAGTGGAAGTTCTGTAAAGAAGAAGATATCCGTGCAATAGTTGGCGAAAACAATTCCGACATGAAGATTGCGGTAATGGCTGACGTTGGCAGATGCGATTTTAAAACAGACTTTTTGCCCAAAAGTGAAAGCGTTATTGACATGGTGAGAGTTGCGTGCTATATTCACCAGATACCTGCAGCTTTGGAAATGATTGAACATTTCCATGCACTTGGTTATGAAACATCCTGCAACATTATGGCTATTTCCCAGGTGCCTACAGACCAGGTAGTGCAGGCTTTGGAAACACTCAACGAAAGCAGTGTTGATGTTATTTATCTGGTAGACAGCTTTGGCTCACTTTACCCCGAAAATGCAGGCGATTTTGCCCGTCTTTACTATGAGATTGCAGAAAAAGCAGGCAAGAAGGTTGGTTTCCACGCACATAATAACCAGAACCTTGCATTTGCAAACACAATCGAAACTCTTTCCTACGGCTTTTCCTTCCTTGACGTAACTGTTCAGGGCATGGGCAGAGGTGCAGGTAACTGCTCCAGTGAGCTTCTGATTGGATTTTTGAAAAACCCCAAGTATAACATTTATCCCATATTGGTATTTATCGAAAAGTACATGGCACCCCTTAAGGCTGCAGGCGTAAAGTGGGGTTACGATTTGCAGTATATGTTCACAGGCCTTATGAACCGTCATCCCCGTGAAGCAATTGCATTTTCTGCAAACGACAGAGGCGACTATGCAAACTTCTACAAGGAGCTTTTGGACCACGATTAATAAAAACCGTTGCAGTTTAAGCTGCAACGGTTTTTATTATTTCTTTAAGTATTCTTTTATCTGGTCCATAATAGACAAGGCAGTTTCGTAGCCTTCGTTATAAATTTGCTGAAGCTTATCGCTGCTTTTGTCTGTTCTGCCCCAGCTTGAGGTGTCACGAGGGGCAATCCAGAAAATTCTGCCTTCAGATTCAAGCTGCTTAAGATTGTCACGTGATTGATTGTAGAGCGTGGTGCGGCGTTTTAAAAGTGAAGCTACTTTAGGATACTTTCTGTAAATGCGGGCAGAAAGAGATGCACCTACATCCTTAGTTTTAACATAGCTTTTCTCACGTGTTGTTATAACAATAACCTTGTCACAGCCGTCTGCAAGAGCTTTATCAACAGGAACAGGCTCGGCTATACCGCCGTCAAGATATTGGCTTGAATTGATTGTAACCGGTTGGAAAAGCAACGGTAAGGCACATGAAGCTATGAGTACCTTCCACGAGTTGTCATGGGGCGGAACAGTCATAAATTCAACCTCGCCTGTGGTAATGTTTGTTACCCCTGCCAAAGCGGTACAGCCCGATGATGCATATGCATCGTGGTCAAAGGGGAGATATGTGTTGGGAACTGTGCCAAAGGCAAAGTCAAGATTGTAATAGCTTTTCTTTTTAGGGTTAAGAAGATGCTTAACTCCCATATATTCGCTGTGGGAAAAATATTCACTTGTTTTAAACGCTCTGCCTTTTTGTCCGGAAACATAGCTCATTGCATTACTTATGCCTGCGGAAACCCCCACAACATAGTCTGCACGGATGTCATAATCAAGAAAAGCGTCCATAACGCCTGCAGAGAACAACGCACGGCTTGCACCGCCTTCTAATACTAAACCTAATTTCACTTTGAGTCACATAACCTTTCTACGATAAATGAAAATAAATTATATATATTATTTTAATGTGTAAGAATAAAAATATCAAGAAAAA
>JAFUJG010000100.1 GCA_017468215.1 Clostridia bacterium
AGCCCGGCTGAGCCGGGCTTTTTGATGTAATTATTCCTGCACAGCGTAGCAATAGTAACAAATACCCGCTAAATTGAATCGCATAGCTAGGCTTCCTACGTCTTGCGTTTCTTCCACACCTGCGTAAATATGGACATATTCTGTTTTCCCCGGTACAACGCCCACATTAGATAGATCGTCTAGGTCTGTGTTGCTTTCGATCTCAATCTTGTTGTTCGCTCTAATGTTTTCATCACCGACAACAACATATCCGAAGAAGTCGGTTAACACCATTTCTTCATTCTTCATGTTATTCGTAATCTTCAATACGAGATCAACGAAAGGCTTGGCACTGGTATATTGCTCTGTATTGGCGGTATCCTGTGCCTGAAGGACCTTCGTATATTCACAGCTAATGACTTCAAATTCGACCAAACCGCCCAAAACGGACTTCTTGTCACCAACCTTTAACTCGGTCTTTTGTTCAAGTGCAGCACGGCTATCCTTTTCAGCTACCTTGCTTGTGTATTCCTTGCCATTAACAGTAATTACTGCCGTAAGATCAGCGGTTTCTGCTGCATCAGGCAAGGAAGCAAACATGTGAACACGACCACCGGGGGCATAGACTCCGTCATCATCTACAGAAACACCAGTATAACTATCTACGCAAAACTGCATATCATACCGCAGATCATCGTATACTACGTAGCCAGTGAATGCATCGGCATCCATCTCCGAGTCGGTCAGCACAAATAGTACCGCATCGACATAAGCTTTGCCGTCCTTGTCTTCATAAAGCGTTGTGGCGCATTCGCTATCTGCACCTCGTACTTCATCGGCAAATCTACAACTTTCAAGTGTTACCTGAACGTCTGTGCTTGTTTCCGGTGTATTGCCCGAACCTTCTGTCTGTTCTACTGTCGGCTCATCGTTTCCTGCGGTCGTCTGCTTAGGATTCTCCCGGGGAACAGAGGGGCTACACGCACACAGACTAACGAGGATGCATACAGCCAGCAACATCATAAATATACGTTTCATAACATTCACCTTTCTTCTCTTTTTAATAAAACAATAACAAGATATCACAACCTGAAGTTGTTGTCAATAACTAATTTACGGTGTTTTACATAACAATTACTAGTTGTTACTATTATAAAGAGGTGAGTGTTATGGTTAAGAATTTGAAACTCCTGCGTCAAGCAAAAGGTATCAGTCAACAGCAGCTTGCACACGTGCTGGGCTTGAGCCAGCAATCTATCAATAAATATGAAAACCATAATGTGGAGCCTGACATCGCCACCTTAATTAAAATGGCGCAGTTTTTTGAAACATCTGTAGACTATTTGATTGGCAACAGCATTGACTTCACAACACAAAAACAGGAGTATTCCTTTAATGAACAAAAACTAATTTTTGCATATAGAAGGCTCAATGACACTGAGAAAACCTGTGTTGATACCGTCATAAAAACGCTTACACAACGGTAACCAAACGTAGGATTACAGCATAAATGGTATAAAAGTTAAATAACTACAACAATTTCCCACCTGTTAGTGCGTAACAGGTGGGAAATTAACATGCTAATGTACTAAAAGTTTAGAAGCTGCGCAATCACATCGACGGTATCAACAACATCCTTAGAAGCGATACCTGCAGCATACTGATTTTCCTTACAGTATTTCTCCCACAGTGAGCAAGCTGCTGCTCGGCGCGAATATCTTCAACAATTTCTTTCCAATCGTGCAGATCCTGCATTAATTCGTGCTTTAATTATCCATAGGCTAAAGCACAAATGTAAAGAACAGATACAAAAAACAATAACCCCTGAGGTTTTTAAGCCTCAGGGGTTATTGTTACGCTTAGCGCAAATACATTCCTCACAATGTGCAGGGTTCGTATTTGCGCGTCATGGTGACCCGTACGGGAATCGAACCCATGTTACCGCCGTGAAAGGGCGGTGTCTTAACCGCTTGACCAACGGGCCTGGTAGCGGCGACCTGACTTGAACAGGTGACAGACCGGGTATGAACCGGGTACTCTACCAACTG
>JAFUJG010000101.1 GCA_017468215.1 Clostridia bacterium
CAAGGGGTGCCCAAATCCTCTGAAATTGTGCAAAAACAGGTTTTTCTGCAATCTCAAACGCCCGAATTTTCGGGCGTTTTTCATTTTATTCAAATTATTTTAAATTTTTTTAAAAAAGGTATTGACTTTAGTGCACTAAAGTGCTACAATGGCAACATAGTTTTTCGGAACGACAAAATTTTATTTAATTAAATGGAGGCATTTACCATGAAAAAACTTTTATCACTTATCCTTGCGTTAACACTTGTTTTCGCTTTAGCAGCTTGCGGTGGCGACGGTGATGTTGACCCCACAAACCCCACAGAAGCTAACGAAACTCTCGTTATCGGCTACACAATTTATGAGCCCATGAACTACATGGACGACAACGGCAACCTTACAGGCTTCGACACAGAATTTGCTCTTGCTGTATGCGAAAAGCTCGGCATGACACCCGAATTCCAGGAAATCAACTGGGATACAAAGTTTGTTACACTTGACGCAGGTCAGTTTGACTGTATCTGGAACGGTATGACAATCTCTGACGAAGTTAAGGAAAACTGCCTTGTTTCCAAGGCATATGTAAAGAATGCTCAGGTAGTTGTTATGAGCAAGGACGTTATTGCAAACTACCCCGACGTTGAAAGCCTTAAGGGTCTTAAGTTTGCGGCAGAAGCAGGTAGTGCCGGTGAAGCTGCAATCGCTGACAACGGTCTTGACGGTAACTACGCTCCCGTAGGCACACAGCTTGACGCTGTTATGGCAGTTATGGGCGGCCAGGCTGACGCTTGTGTTATCGACATTACAATGGCAAAGGCTATGACAGCTGAAGGTACAGACTTCGATGCTCTTACATTCTCTCTTGAGCTTACAACAGAAGAATATGGTATCGGCTTCCGTCTTAGCGATGCAGAGCTTTGCGAAAAGGTTAACAACGCTATCGATGAGCTCTATGCTGACGGTACACTTACAGCACTTGCTGAAAAGTACGAACTTAACCTTGCATTCTGATTTTAATCTATTACATAGCAATTAGTAAAAGGCAGATTTATATCTGCCTTTTTACTCGGTATATAAGAATTTATTTTTAAGGTGTAATTATGTCAAAATTTCAAGAGTTATTTATCCCTGTCACTCTGAGCTTGTTAGAGGGATTAGGCGTTACATTCAAAATATTTACTCTCACCCTTTTATTTGCTCTCCCCTTGGGATTAATCATTTCCTTTGGTTCAATGTCAAAATGGGCTCCCTTTAAGTTTTTAAATGGCTTACACAAAAACGGAAACAAACTGATTGCAATTATTTCAAACTTTAAACCCATTAGCTTTCTAATACGCATTTTGGTATGGGTTATCCGAGGCACACCCTTGATGCTTCAGCTTATTTTGTTCGGTCTTGGCCCGGGTCTTATAGGCATAAAAGGCATGAACACATTTGTTGCGGTAATGATAGCATTTGTGCTCAACTATGCCTGCTACTTTTCCGAAATTTTCCGTGGTGGCATCGAGGCTGTTCCACGTGGTCAGTACGAGGCTTGCCAGGTTTTGGGCATGACGCGGACACAGACGTTTTTTAAGGTTGTGCTTTTGCAGGTTGTAAAGCACATTATCCCCCCTATGGGCAATGAATTTATTACCCTTGTAAAGGATACCGCCCTTGCCAACACAATCATGATTTACGAAATCACCTGGAACGCCAAGCGTTTTATGGCAAGCAAGCATGTTTTGTGGCCGCTGTTCTATTCGGGTATTTTTTACCTTTTGTTCTGCGGCATTTTAACTGTAATTTTCAGACAGTTTGAAAAGAAATTAAGCTATTTCGATTGAGGTAAGGCCATGAGTATTTTAAATGTAACAAATCTTTCCAAGCACTTTGGCAAGCTTCAGGTGCTTAAGGATATAAACTTTTCAATGGAGGAAGGTCAGGTTGTTTCTATTATCGGCTCCTCCGGCAGCGGTAAAACAACACTTCTCCGCTGTATAAATATGCTTGAGAACGCTAACGGCGGTAAAATTTATCTGGACGGAAAATTGTTTATCGATGCGGATTCCTCCGTTAAGTACACTCCCGGACAGCTCCGTACAAAGCAGCTTTCTTTGGGGCTTGTTTTCCAGGACTTTAACCTTTTTCCCCAGTACAACGTGCTTGAAAACGTAACCCTCGCCCCTCGCCTTTTAGCAAAGGAGCGCTCCGATTACAAAACAAGGAAAAAGGAAATCCTTTACGAAATTGAAGAAAATGCAAAGAGTATTCTTGCAAGTGTAGGTCTTAGCGAAAAGCTGGAAAGCTACCCCTGCCAGCTCTCGGGCGGTCAGAAGCAGCGTGTTTCCATTGCCAGAGCCCTTGCATTAAAGCCACGTATTCTTTTCTTTGACGAGCCCACAAGTGCTCTTGACCCCGAGCTTACCGGCGAGATTTTAAAGGTTATCCGCCAGCTGGCAGCAGAGCATATTACAATGATTATTGTAACCCATGAGATTGACTTTGCATATTCCGTGTCGGATAAGGTTATCTTTATGGATAAGGGTGTTATCGCCGAGGAAGGAACTCCGGACGAGGTGCTTAAAAACCCCAAAAACCCCAGAACACAGGCATTTTTACAAAAACTTTCATGATAAGAGGTATAGTATGAATACAGATACAAAACAAACCTATACCGAGGAAATGGGCGTTTTATACGACGCTATTTCCCGCCTTTCCACCAAGGAGGACTGCCGTGCCTTTTTCGAGGACATATGCTCCATAAAGGAGCTTCATGCCATGGCACAAAGGCTCCAGGTTGCAACCATGCTCAACGAGGGTAAATCCTTCAACTATATTTCTGATCAGACAGGTGCATCGACCGCAACTATCTCCAGGGTGAGCAGATGCCTTTCAAACGGCAGCGGCGGCTACAAAAAAATTTTATAGTGCTACGCACGCCAAAAATCTTGCTGATAGCAATATTTTTGTCAATATTTTTCAAAGAACAAAGTGGCGATTTTTCGTGCAAGACTCCCTTCGGGAGCCCTAAAATCGCCACTTTCGGCGGGGCAATGCGATTGCCTCGCCTATTTTATTCGGGAAACCTCCTTTCCCGAACCCTTCGCTATTGTGAAAAGATAGCTTTGATACAATCTATATTAATATTTTCAGCTTACAAAATTTTCAATCATCATAAGAGCCTCGTCCTTATCATCAAAGCTCATGCCTTCCTCTAAAAGCTGTATATCCCCCTTTGGAAGAACGCTTCGGTTAAGCTGCGCTGTTTCGATTATGGTTTCGCTGTTGTCACTAAAAACCTCGGATAAGACAATACTGTCGCCCGCACAGTGCACCCTGTAGCACAAAAACTGCACACTTTCCCTGTGTTCAACGCTTTCAGCCTCGTTGACAACGCTTCGTGCATCCCAAGGCTCAGTGGGCTCGGGAGTAGTGTGCCTGACAATATTGCTTTTTAAAAAGCCTGTAGCAATACCCAAGCCGAATGCAAGAAAACACACAAGCAAAAATCTTAACGCCCAATGCTTATCCTTCATACAAAACATGCCTTTCTTTCATTTTATGTGTAGCATTTCCACTTTTTGAGGAAATATGCACATTTTTTAATGTTTGTAATACTTTTTTAATTCTTTTCAGTTATAATTATCATAGGTATATTGTTGGCTACCAATGTTCTTGAAAGGACTGATATATTTTGGCTAAAAAGAGAACAAAGAAAAAAGTTAAAATGCCTAAGGGTGTGAAGATTGCCCTTCTTTCCCTGTTGGCACTTATTATGCTTACGGGAGCAATTGTGGGAGGCATTGTTGTAGGTGCCCTTGCAGGTGTTATAGGCAACACAGACCTGTCTGCCATTGAAAACATCCGTGGCTCCTTAAGCTTGAACCTTACAAGCTTTATCTACACCGTTGATGCCGACGGCACAGAGCGTCAGCTTGAGGTTCTCTACGATGAGGAGAACCGTGTATGGGCTGATTTGGAGGAAATTCCCGAAAATTTGCAGAACGCTTTTATA
>JAFUJG010000102.1 GCA_017468215.1 Clostridia bacterium
GCTCCCACAGCGGAACCCACACAGGCTCCCACAGCGGAACCCACACAGGCTCCCACAGCAGAGCCCACACAGGTTCCCACAGCAGAGCCTACAGAGGCTCCCACAGCGGAACCCACACAGGCTCCTACAGCAGAGCCTACAGAGGCTCCCACAGCAGAGCCCACACAGGCTCCTACAGCAGAGCCCACACAGGCTCCTACAGCAGAGCCTACAGAGGCTCCTACAGCAGAGCCCACACAGGCTCCCACAGCGGAACCCACACAGGCTCCCACAGCGGAACCCACACAGGCTCCCACAGCGGAACCCACACAGGCTCCTACAGTAGCATCTACAGAAGCACCTACAGATGATGGCCCGATTCTGGCAGAAATCCCCACAGAAAAGAAGGTTACAGTTGATGATAAGGTGGCAGAGGAAGTATTCAAGCTTATTAATGATGAGCGAGTGAAGGCAGGTCTTCAGCCTCTTGTATGGGATAAGGATGTAGCAGCAGTAGCTCAGGCACACTGTGTTGACATGGCAACTCAGGGCTACCTTGACCAGAAGAACAAGTTAGGTGCAGATGTTATCAAGAGACTAACAGATGCAAAATTAATCTTTACAAACGCTGCAGAAAACCTTGCAAAGGGTAAGTATGAAGCAAAGGTTATTGTTGACGCATGGATGAAAAGCGAGAAACATAAGGCTAACATCTTAGGCGACTTTACAAAGGTTGGTATCTGTGTAGCAACAGCAGTTGACGGAACAGTATACTGGACAGTAGATTTCATAAAATAATTAATAACAAATAAAAGAACGACCCCTATGGGTCGTTCTTTTCTGTTACCGTGAGAGCTTTCCATTATACACGCTTCGCATTTTTATATAGACAAAAGGCGAAATAAAGGGTATAATAGACTAAATACTTTTTTCGAGGGTGACATAAAATGAATTTAAGAGAAGGCATAAAGGCTGCCAAAAGGGTTGTTTTTAAGGTGGGTACATCCTCTCTTACATATCCTAACGGCAGACTTAATATTAATAAAATTGATGTTCTGGTCAGAGTTATTGCCGACCTGAAAAACCGTGGCATGGAAACAGTTTTAGTGTCATCGGGTGCTATAGGCGTTGGCGTTGGCAAGCTTGGTCTTGCGGAAAAACCCAAGGATATGCCTTCAAAGCAGGCGGCTGCAGCTGTAGGTCAGTGCGAGCTTATGTATCTTTACGACAAGCTTTTTTCCGAATACGGCCACATAACAGGGCAGGTGCTTCTCACAAAAGACGCTATTGAGCATGACGACAGACGTACAAATGCACACAACACCTTTAAACGATTACTGCAGATGGGCGTTGTTCCCATCGTTAACGAGAACGATGCTGTTTCAACAGAAGAAATTGAGTTCGGCGACAACGATACTCTGTCTGCCTATGTAGCAACCCTTTGCGATGCCGATGTACTTGTTATATTAACAGATATCGACGGTCTTTATGACAAAAATCCCAGAGAACACGCCGATGCAACCCTTATAAGCGAGGTTGAGGAAATCACCGATAAAATTATGGCATTAGGCGGTGCTGCAGGCTCCAGTCGTGGCACAGGCGGCATGATAACAAAGCTTTACGCTGCACGTATTGCATCCGCAGCAGGCATCAGAACCGTTATCTGCTCTGCTGAGGACCCCAAGGATATTTATAAAGTTTTTAACGGCGAAGAAATCGGAACTATTTTCAGATAGGATGATAAATATGATTACAGTACAGGAAGCGGGCAAAAGAGCCAAAGCAGCAGCAAAAAGTATTATGCTTGCAACAGGTGAAGAAAAAAACAGGGCTCTTATGCTTATTGCA